>RFJV01000302.1 GCA_003694775.1 Chloroflexota bacterium
ATGACGAGCAAATTCATCCGTCCTTGGGGCAGAACATCGACCGCCGAAATATAGGCGGCTGTTCCAACCGTGTAAATATCATCCAGAGTGACGGTCTCTACCGGGCATGTCTGGGCGTGGGTATTTTTTGCCAGCACTATCCCAAAAGAACGGTTGTCTGCCAGGCATTGTTTAATCATTATCTTGTACCGCTCCTCAAAGATGTGGAGGGGAAGCATCATCCCCGGAAAGAGCACCACATCCAGAGGAAACAGCGGAATCTGCATATTCTCGGTTACCATGTTTTACGTGGCAGAAAGCGAAAAGTTGCGGGCGTCAACAGGCAGGAACTTTACTGGGCGAACATCGCCTCTATTTTATCTACCGCGGCCTCGATGGTGGGCCCCAAATAAGTTCCGGTAATCTGCGAAACCAGGGCCGGTTCCTGAACAAAGGCCGTACCGCCAAACACAATCCCTGCGTGTCCGTCCTGCTGACGTCCCCCCTCCGGTGAATTCAAATAGAAACAGCATTTCTTGCTTAAATCGCCTAGTGCGCTGGCCGCTTCTCTGGTTGCGGCAGAAAAACAAACCAATCCGGGACGGGTATGTTCGATGACCTGGTGAACATCAACCGCCGGTACATTCGGCCCCAGATAAATCACATTGAATCCTCGTGCCCGTAAGCTCAATCCCAACAGCAGTAAACCGATTTCATGATGGTCTCCAGGTGCACAGGCCAGCAGCATCGGCGTAGAGGCGCCTGGGACAGAAGCTGATATGGTGTTAAACAGTGTAATCAAATGCGACCGCAGGGTGGTGACGGCAAAATTTATCGTTGTTAAGTTGATTTCCCGGTTTAACCACAGCTCTTCTATTTGACGGACAGCCGTCGCCAGAAGATGGGTGGCCACAATTTCGGCTGAATAGGCGGCTAACGCGCCCCGGATAACTTCTTCTACCCCCTGACAGTTGAAAGCCAGCAAGTTTTCTGTCAGAATGGCCCGCTGGTAGCTGATAAAGCCGTTTATCCGGTGGCGGTACGATACATTTTCGATATCTATAGCGGGAGGTTTTCCGGTCAGGTCGCTGACAAATGTCCCTTTGCCAACCCTGGTGTAGGCAAACCCTTCCCGTATCAGTTCCTGCAGAGCTTTCCGGGCCGTCATCCGGCTCAGGTTGTAGCGCTGGCACAATGCCCGCTCAGACGGCAGTTTCTGATGCGTCTGGTATACACCCTGTTCAATCTGATGCCGAAGCATTTCTTTCAACTGCAGGTAAACCGGCATCGGATGATGTTTGTCCAGATGCATCAGGATACTTACTCCTCCCTCAGTCCATTCAATGACACTGTACCACTATATACCAGTGTATACCATTTTATACCATTTTTGCAGGGATGTCAATAGTTTTTTACAAATAAATTCTTAAAAATTTGACATAGACCTGCAGAAAACCATGTGTTTCGGACGTGAGGGAGTTGTTATAAGCCGTGGGTAAACCTGCAGCATCGTATTGAAGAGATAATAGCAAAAGAACATTAATTCCAGGTTAATGGGGCCAGGGAGTTAGAGAGTTTATGAGTTTATGAGTTG
>RFJV01000303.1 GCA_003694775.1 Chloroflexota bacterium
CCAGCAGGCCGCCCAGGCGGATGTCTTCATCCGGTCCCAGGAAGGGCAGGGGGATGGATTTGACGACCTCGGTCAGGGCGTTGCCCAGTGTGCCGCCGGCCAGCACTGCCCCGACCGCGGTCAGGAAGGCCACCACGCCGTCGGATGCGGTCCTGGGGAGTTCGCTCCCCCCCTGGGCCAGGACGGTGTCTGCGGCCAGCATCAGCATCACCATTGCCAGCAGAACAGGGGAAAATGCTCGCTGTAGCTTCATTCTGTTTTTTTCCTCCGGTTAATCTTTACTGGGACAGGGAGACCGGCCCCCTGTCCCTGCTTTTGATGATGGTTGCCAACCCTACGCAATCGTCACAAAACCGCCCTTGTCCGGGATGAGCGATTCGGTGGCGTTGTACTCCTCGACGTAGTACTCCTGGGCCGCCACCAGGTTGCCGCTGTTGTAGGCCTGGAAGGGGCCTTTGAGGGTCATCGGTTTGGTGGACAGCACCCGGTGCTGAACCAGTTCGGTGTGACCGACCAGGGCGTGGCTGTCGGGCATATGGTTGCTCATAAAGACCGGCAGTCCCTTGACCTGGCCGACGAAGCCGGCGGCGTTGAGCACGGCATCGGGGAAGCCGTCCCGCTTGAAGCCGTCCCAGTTGCTCAGCCGTTCGGCGTTGGTGGGGCTGAGCAGGACGAAGCGGGGCATATAGTTTTTGGTGATGATGGCCGCCTTGGCCAGGCCGATTTTCTGCACCAGGTCGCTGATGGGGTCGCTGGCCGAGTTCCAGGTTCCGCCGCTGTTGCCGGAGCGGACTGCGCTGGCCAGGGCCAGGCGGATGGCGCCGGTGTCAATCATCTCCCGCAGTTCCCGGATGACCATATTGAGGGTGCGGGTGACCGCGTCCCAGCCGAGCTGGGTGCGGGCAAAGGTGATAGCCTCGTCGGTGACCAGGCTGGCCAGCCGGTCGGCCATCAGCTCCACGGTCTGGTAGGAGAGACTGCCCTTGCCCCGCTGGATGGCCGCGTTCTCGCCGGCCCGGACCTTGTCGTAGGTGTAGTCGATGAGGAAGCCGGTGGCATCGGCCATCGAGCCGGTGCTGAGGACCATTATTTTGCCGTTGGCGTAGTCGATGACGTAGTCGGCATATTCGGTGTAGGTAGTGCCGGCGGGGTTGCTGGTCACGGTGACACTGCCGGGGCGGAGCCGCCGGTTGGCTAACTGCACCCAGGAGTCGTGGGCGCTGGTGAACGATTCATCGGTTACGGTGGGGGCGGCCCCGGTCTCCTCGCTGTAGGCCTCGAAGTAGATGCGGGTGGGGCTGGTGTCTTCCAGGCCGAAGTCGAAGATGCTCAGGGCGACCAGCTCCGGCACGGCCTCCTCGATGATGGCCCGGCTGACGCTGTAGGGCAGGCTGAGGTCGGCGGTGGTCTCGGCCTCCAGGAACTGCTGGTAGCGGCGGGCCTCCTCGATGAGCTGGTGGCGGTAGGTGCGGTCGAAGGCCTCCAGGTAGCGGCGGGTGAAAATCTCGTTGGGGGTGGTGGCCTGGCGGAAGTCCCGCCGTACGCCCAGCTTGCGCTCGGCCAGCCGCTCCACCAGGTCGAAGGCGGGGCGGGCAAACTCCGGGGTGCCGGTCTCGGTTTCCAGCACCGGGCCGACCACCTGCACCCGGTTGCAGCCGCGTTCGGCCAGCTTCATCTGGGCCATCAGGGCGTCGTACTCTTTCTGTTTGGCTTCAATCAGGGCGTCCGCGGCCTCCACGGTCGGCGGTTCTGCCGCCTTGAGCGCCTCGGCCAGGACGGCCTTCATCTCGTCTGGATACTTCATCTCCTGGAGCCGGGCCTGGATATGTTCGGCCACCTGCCGCTTCTGCTGTTCGGCCCGCAGTTCGGCCAATTCCTTCTCCTGCTCCTTAAGAAGTTTCTCTCGTTTTTCCTGCGCTTCGGCCATAATGGCTTCATATTCGCGATGTTTGGCCTCAATCATCTCCTTTGCCGCCTCGACCGTAGCCGGTTTCGCCGACAGCACAGCTTTTCGAATCTGGTTTTTTGTTTTATCTGTATAGTTTAATTGAGATACATATGTCTCAACAAACTCCTCAATTGCTTTTTGTAATTCCTCATTCATTGTCTTTTCCTCCTTGGGGTGTGCGTTTTCTGTTTGGGGGCGACCTTCATTCTGCGGTCGCCGCGACTCGACCATCGTCACGCCGGCGTGGGGGTCTGACCCCTCGGCCACCAGGTCGTAGCCGGTGATGGTCAGTTCGACCACCTCCTCGATTTCCCGGCCGTCCTCCTCGATGAGGATAGACCGGCCGTAGCCGCGCTGGCTGATGTCGGGCCGGACCCCGCCGAGCATCTGGGCGCGCACGTCTTTGCCTATCCGGGTGCCCAGGAGCTTGCCTGCCAACCAGACCCGTCCGTCCCTGAACTCGACGTCGGTCCAGTTGATGATGGTCTCCTGGAGCAGGGGCGTACGATATCCCTTATCCTGCGGATGGTCGGCCTCGCCGGTCAACAGCAGCCGGCCCTGGCCCGCGCTTTCTCGCAGATGCGTCCGTAGCTCCCGGACCGCTGCTTCCAGCACGTGGCGGGCGTACCGCCGGTTGTTTCCGTTGACCACGTCCGCGGTGATGCCCTGGCCCCGAATCTGCCACGGGCCGTCGGGGTTGGCATCCTTCGCCTCGACCAGCTCCAGCCAGCCAATGCGCTCAACAAACCGCCTCCCTTTCGATTTGCCGCTCTCGGTCATCGTCCGGGGGCGGTAGGCCAGTTCGACCACCTCCCACGCCTCCCGCGGGGCAAAGCTGTAGGTCTCGCCCTGGCGTTGGTAGGGGACGCGGTAGAACTCGTCGGGCGGCAGGCTCTCGTGGGCCACGATGAGGTGGTCGGCAAAGATTTCCTCGATGTAGAACCAGTCCTCGTCGGAGCGGGCAAAGGCGGCATAGAACGCCTGGCTGATGATGTGTTGGGTGTAGTCCAGTGAGCCTTTGACCAGCTCCGCCAGCGGTTTTCCCTGCTCGATTTGTTTTGCCATTCCTGCTCCTTCCGGTAACAAAAAAAGCCGCTGAAAAAATTCAGCGGCTCAACAGGCTCAACGTATTGGATTGACGACCAGCCGGGGCAGTGGGCGCGGTGTTGGTTACCCCGGCCGGCCTGCACGGTCTTCAAACCCGTGTTCGGCTTATATCATAGCACATTTGTGCTGGTGGTGCAACTGTTTGGCAAAAAAAGCAGAGGTCGCCTGGTTTAGGGGTCTTCAACCTCCTGCCTCCTGCTCTCCCCTCAGCGCCGCCTCGACCGCGGTCTCGTCTCCCGCCAGCCAGGTTTGCAGGGGCAGGGCCAACTGCCGCACCACCTGCCCCACCGCCAGCCCGGTCACCGTGGCCCGCGTCGCGCCGACCCAGGCCGCGTAGGCGTCCATCTCCG
>RFJV01000304.1 GCA_003694775.1 Chloroflexota bacterium
GCGTGGGCGTGGGTGAAGGGGTGGGCGACGGCGTGGGCGTGGGTTCAGCCGTTGGGGCAAGCGGGGTGGCGGTAGGGGTGGGGGTATCAGTGGGAGTGGCCGTTGGGGTAGATTGGTCAACGGTGTGGCCTCCCAGACCATCGAAGCTGTCCTGGGGGAAGCCATCCCATTCCAGGGCCGGGTCGAATGGGTCGGAAGGGTTGGCGTCGCCGGAGAGGATGTGCGGCTTGCGGCGCAGGGTGTGGTTGTTGGTGCGGGTCTCGCCGCTTCCCCAGCCGGTGCCGGGGTCATCGCCAATCTGCCCGATAACGTCGAGGAATGTGCCGTCGCGGCGCAGAACCACCGCGTCATCACCGTTGAAGAAACTGCCGGTGTAGAGCTGGTCGGCCAGGACGATGATGACCGGGTCGGCCCCGTCGTCTGCCAGAATGAAGACCTCGCCGGGCGGGATGACGCCGGTAAGGGGAATGGTTGTCTGGGGGGTGGTATTACCGTTAAAATAGAACTGAACATCGTAATTCATGGCCGCCAGGTCGATGGGAGTGTCGGTGGGGTTGTAAATTTCCAGGGCCTTGTTGTTGCCGGAACCTTCCACATATTCGGAAAAAAACAGGTCTCCTGCGGCACGTGCCGCAGGAGACCTGACGGAGGGGAAAAGCAGACCAGACAGCAACCAACCGGCAAGGACGGCAAATCCAGTCGCAAGCATGAGAAAACGGCGGATGAACATAGGCGCGGTTCTCCGGGATGGATTGATGATTACTGCAGGAAAACTGCGGATTACTTTTTTGTGAAATGGGGTACACTCAAGATAACAAACCAGGTCTGACATTTTTCATTTTTTCTATGCGAAATCGAGAACAGCCAGGGGATGCGTTTCATTTTTTGGGTAAGCGGCGTCATCCACGAATTTTTCTCACGAATACACGAATGGACGAATGAACGAATAAGTCTTTCCTTCGTTCGTAATTTCGTATTTTCGTGTTGTATTCATGAACGGCCAAGATTTGGATCCGCCAATAATTTGCACCCCAATTGCCTCATACCGCACTTGTGGCTAGAATAGTCCCACCTGATGGCTATCCACGCCGATAGCAAGGAGTCGAAGCATCTCTCCCTATGCATCGGTTGAATAGAGACGGAAATTGAGGAATCACCATGCGATACCGGATAACCACCAAACAACCCAATTCCAAAATGTGCCTGGTTTGCGGGCTGAAAAACCCTGCCGGCCTGAAGGCTCAGTTTTACGAGCTGGAGAATCGGGAACTGCTGGCTATTTTCATTCCCCAGGAGGAACACCAGAGCTATCCCGGACGGATGCACGGCGGTATCGCCACGGCCATTCTGGATGAAACGATAGGCCGGGCCATTTTGATGCGCTACCAGGAAGAAGTCTGGGGGGTAACGGTAGAGTTTTCGGTAAAATTCAAGCGACCGGTTCCCTTGAATGAGAAACTGCGGGTTATCGGACGCATCACCCAGGAAGATGGGCGGTATTTTGAAGGCACTGGAGAGATTTACCTGCCCAACGGCAAGGTAGCCGTCGAAGGGTGGGGGCGGTACGTGAAAATGCCGCTGGAAAAGATTGCCGATTTTGACGTGGAGGCGCAGGAATGGCGGGTCACCCCCCTGCCGGATGACCCGGAGATAGTAGAGCTGTAGCTTTTGGGAGACACTCGATGAAAGAACAAAACGACCCGGCACAGCCGCGCTACCGCGAGGTTCAGCGGATGCGCCAGTGGTGGCTGTGGGTCATTGTGCTGGCGGCGGTTAGCCCTGTCTGGTACGGCACGGCGCGGCAAATCTTTTTTGACCGTCCGTTCGGCGACCGTCCCCTGCCGGATGGGGGGCTGGTCCTGTTCTGGCTGGTCTTTGGGGTAGGACTGCCGGTGATGCTGTACTATACCCACCTGACCACCGAGGTGCGAACAGATGGGGTTTATTACCGCTACTGGCCCTTTCACCGCACTTTCCGCGCCATACCGTTTGCCGATATAGAAGTATTTGAAGCGTGCACCTACCGTCCTCTGTGGGAATACGGCGGCTGGGGAATCCGGTATGGTGGCCGGCGAGGCTGGGCCTACACGGTCAGCGGCAAGCGGGGTGTGAGATTTCAACTGCGGTCCGGGCGGCAGATACTGCTGGGGTCAAGAGAAGCCGACAAGCTGGCTCAGGCTGTCCGGGATGCGATAGGGGGATAAAAAGGAAAAACCGGCAGGTTTGGGGGGGAACCTGCCGGTTTTGAGGAGGAGAGTCAAAAGGAGATTACCTCTGTCCGATGCTGCGCTTATACTATAACACATTTTTTTACCGCCCGCTAGTGACATTTGTCACAAAAAAATAGTGACGTTTATCACTTGCGACAAGTTGCAATAAGAGAGATTTTCAAAAAATCATAATCATTTTTTTGCTTTTCTTTGTTAAATACAGAAATTATTTTTTGACTTTCCTGAAATCACGCCAAATCTTTCAATCTTGTCTGACATAAATTTTCGTTCTGGAATGGGACAGAAACGCAAGAAATAGGCGGAACCACAGCTTGCCCTTCGGCTCATCTAGCAGATTATCTGGTTCGGTGCGGGGCTGTCCAAATATTTGGACAGATAGGGTATGCGAGGGAATCCTCCCGGTGAAGCAGGACGAATCCGCCCGGTTTATCCAGAATTTCATGAATTCTGGGCAAACCCGGGCGGCGTTATTTTATTACAGCTTTACGGAACCGGGTGAAGCTATTCTGCCGGAAAAAGGAACTGCTTACCGGGGGGACAGCTTGCCGGCCACCAGACTGTGGAGAAACGTTTTGGTTTCGCCCAGCTCAAACTGGATGGTCAGCATCGTATCTTCACCATTTTGCTCAATGGCGGTGATGATACCAGGGCCAAAGTGAGAATGCTCTACGCGCATGCCAACCGAAAAAACCGGCATATCTGCTGGCAGACCAGCTTCTTCCGGGGATACCGGTTCGGCCAGGTGATACTGCCGGTCCTGCCACAGGTCAACATACAGCTTCAAGTCTTCCGGGCCGCGAAGCCGGCGGGCCAAATTTGCCGCCTCTCTCCGGGCCTGACGGATTTTCTCCACCGCTTCATCATCCCAGGCGTTATCTCTGGCCCGGCTCAGGGCCAGGTCCAGGTCGCGAAACACCCGGTGCACGGTTTCCTCATGGGTATTGATGACTACCAGCTCCACGCCGTGCAACCGGCACAGTTCAAACCGCGCCTGCTGGCGAATTTTCTCCTGCGCCTCCTCTTCCAGGCTGGGGCGCTGTTTTCTCTGCCGGTTCTTCAGCCCCTCAAACCGAACCGCCAGGCCAATGTCGGGGTAGAAAATATCCAGTTTGAGCCGCCGCCGCGTGTCCGGATTGACCAGCCATTCCGGCGACACATTGTACTGCGCCGGTACGTGTTCAAAAATCCGGGCCAGTATTTCTTTCCAGGCACTGACGACCTGCCAGGCAGGGGGGAGGCCACCGCGCTGTTTTATCATACCTGTCTCCGAGGGGTGAATTCCTGCTATCATCTTAACACGTCCGGTTTGTCAGGTCAACCCCTACCCTACGATTACCCTACGCAATATGGCCTACGCTATGTAGCGAACAAAACTCGTCAAAAAGATATGCCGCTTGGCTGATGCAAAAATCGTTGGGGGCGTGTATACTGAGTCACGATAAATCGCGAGCATCTCGCGCATCTCCTTCCTTCTTTCGCCCAGGGGTTAGCCGTTCCCACTAATCTCTGGGCACTTTTTTTGCCCCCACTATGCCCCCAGTATCTGCCGTGCCTGCTGGATGTCGGCCTGAATCTGCGCTATCAGGGCATCGACACTCTCAAACTTCTGCTCGTCGCGCAGACGCGCCACAAACTCTACGGTCATCTGCTGGCCGTAGATATCGCGGTCAAAATCAAAGAGGTAGATTTCCACCGTGCGTGTGTCGCCGTCAAAGCTGGGCCTGACGCCGACGTTGGTCACCCCGGCCAGGCGCTCCGGCTCACCGGCCAGACGGGCATACGTGGCATAAACGCCGTTGGCCGGAAGCAGTCGCTCCGGCGGGGGGGCCAGGTTGGCCGTGGGAATGCCCAGCTTGCGCCCGCGGCCATCCCCCCCTACAACCACCCCGCTGACCGAGGGGTAGCGCCCCAGCAGTTCTGCCGCCCGCCGAACGTCCCCGGCCTGCAGTGCCTGCCGCACCTGGGTACTGCTGATAACCGTGCCATCCAGGTACACGGGAGCAAACTCCCGCACGGTGTAGCCCCATTTCCGGCCCAGTTCTGCCAGCCGGGTAACATTGCCCTCCCGGTTCTTGCCCAGGGCAAAATCGTGCCCGCACCAAAACTCCACCGGATGCAGACGTTCTACCAGGGTTTGGACAAACACGTCTGCCGGGGTCTGGGCCAGCTCCAGGCTGAAAGGAACCAGGGCCAGAATGTCCAGGCCGCAGGATTCAAACAGTTTTATCCGCTCTTCGGGGGTGGTCAGGTAGTCGTTGGTGAACAGGTGGGGGGCCAGCACGGTTTTGGGCCGCGGGTGAAAGGCCAGCACCGCGCTCTGCGCCTTCAGCCGGCTGGCCGCGGCAGTAAGCTGGCTCAATAACGCCCGGTGACCGCGGTGCAGTCCATCGAACGTGCCGATGGTCAGCACGGTGGGGCCGGTCGTCTGAATTTCGTCCAGGGTTCGGTAAACTCGCATAAATCAATTATCAATTATCAATTTTCAATTTTCAATTTTCAATTTTTGGCTCATTGACCATTGGCTCATTGGCTCATTGACCATTGGCTCATTGGCTCATTGACCATTGGCTCATTGGCTCATTGGCTCATTGGCCCATTGGCTCATTGACCATTGGCTCATTGGCTCATTGGCTCATTGAAAATTGAATCATTGAAACACTTTTCTGGGCCGCCAGAGTGTATCACCAGGCTGAACGCGTGTCAAGATTGCCAGAAAGTCGCCGGTGGGGGTATAGGCGCGCAGTTCCGGCGA
>RFJV01000305.1 GCA_003694775.1 Chloroflexota bacterium
GTGGCAGGACATCATTGATGAAGCCTATGCCGCCTTTGTCGGCATTGTGGCTGAGGGCCGGGGAATGAGCGAGGAGGAAGTTCGGGCCATTGCCGACGGACGAATCTGCACCGGCTTGCAGGCCCAGGAGATGGGGCTGGTAGACGAACTGGGCTACCTGCCGGATGTCATCGAGCGGGCCGCGGAGCTGGGCGGCATCGAGGGCGAACCGCGGGTCATTGAATACGACAACTACGGCGGTTTCTGGGAAGCGCTGGGCGCGTCGCTCCACCGCCCCGACCCGGTAGAGCAACTGCAGAGGCTTCTGCACTACCACAGCGGGTCGCCGCTGATGTATCTGTATACCGGGCAGTAAAGTTGAAGCGAAAAATCTTTTTGTGGCTAACGCTCACAGCTATCGCGGGGTTGGCGTGGTTGATGGGCTGTGCCGCATTGATATATACTATTAACGGTAAATTGAGGGGAAAACTGCACCAATGGAGCTTCAAGAAAAGGTTGAACACTGGCTTGACATCGCCGAATATGATATGGAAACTGCGGCGGCAATGCAGGAGAGTGGTCGCTACCTGTATACTGTTTTTATGTGCCAGCAGGCCATTGAGAAGCTGTTAAAGGCCCTGTACATTCAGCAGTACGGTCAGGAAGCACCGCGGACACATAACCTGTTATTGTTGGTTAGTAAACTTAACTTGCCTGCAAAGTCCAGTTATCTACAGATAATGGGACAGCTAAATGCATATTATATCAAAGGACGATACCCAACGTATAAACAGAAATTAACACAATTGTTAAGCAGACAAAACGCCAGAGAGCTGTTGCAAGACAGTCAGGAGATATTTCAATGGCTGAAATCATTTCTATCGGTAAAGCGTTAAAAGACTATCTAAAAGAGATAATGGCTAATTACAAGGTAGAACATATCATCCTCTTTGGTTCACGAGCACACGGGACCCAACATAAGGAGAGTGATATTGACCTTGCAATCTTTTCTTCTGAATTCACTCCAGACAATGAGATAGCGGTGATGGCAGATTTGATGTTGCGGGCGATGCCCTACCATCTCGACATTCAGCCGCTGGTCTTTCCGCTGGAGGATTATCACAGCGACAACGACTTCATCCAGGAGGAAATCATCAAGCGCGGTATCGAACTCACATTGGAGGAAAATTCGTAAAGCGACATTAATGCCGCTCTACAAAAGCTATATTACAAGGAGACGTCAATGAACGCCGTCGATATCATTACCAGAAAACGAGATGGACTTGAATTGACCGAGGAAGAAATAAAGTTTTTTGTCAATGGCTATACGAAAGGCGACATTCCCGACTACCAGGCCGCGGCCTGGTGTATGGCCGTTTACTTCCAGGGGATGACCGACGCGGAGGCCACTACCCTGACCCTGACGATGGCCCGCTCCGGCGATACGCTCGACCTGCACCAGATTGCCCCCTTTGTCGTGGATAAGCACTCGACCGGCGGTGTCGGCGACAAGACAACCCTGGTGGTGGCCCCTCTGGTGGCCTGCCACGGCCTGCCGGTAGGCAAGATGAGCGGCCGCGGGCTGGGCTTTTCCGGCGGAACCATCGACAAGCTGGAAAGCATCCGCGGCTTCAATGTCAGTCTGACCACCGAGGAGTTTATGGAAATGCTGGCCCGGCACGGGATTGTGGTCTCCGGCCAGAGCGCAGACCTGGCCCCCGCAGACGGCAAATTTTACGCCCTGCGTGATGTGACCGCCACGGTAGAAAGCCTGCCCCTGATTGCGGCCAGCATTATGAGTAAAAAAATCGCCGCCGGAGCCGATGCCATCGTGCTGGATGTCAAAGTGGGCCGCGGTGCGTTTATGCACACCGTGGAAGACGCCGAGGCCCTGGCCCGGTTAATGGTCAGTATTGGCCGGGGTGTAGGGCGCAAGGTGGCGGCAGTCCTCAGCGATATGAACCAGCCGCTGGGACAGGCGGTCGGCAATGCCCTGGAGGTCAAGGAAGCCATCGAAACCCTGCACGGCCGCGGCCCGGCAGATTTCCGCGACCACTGCCTGACCATCGCCGGCAAGATGGTCGAGCTGGCCGGAAAGGCGGCCAGCCTGGACGAGGCCCGGCAGATGATGGCCCGCTCCCTCGATAGCGGTCAGGCCTGGGACAAGTTTGTGGAATGGATTACCGCTCAGGGCGGCGACCGCACCCAGCTTGAACAGCCCGACCTTCTGCCCGCCGCGCCGCTGGTGGAAACCGTTACCGCGCCGCGGGCCGGGTACGTGGCTCTGGTGGATGCCGCCGAAGTGGGCAAAACCGGTGTAGACCTGGGGGCCGGACGCCGCAAAAAAGGCGACCCCATCGACTACGGGGTGGGCATTATTGTCCACGCCAAGGTGGGCGACCGACTCAGCCAGGGCGACCCGCTCTTCACCATCCACGCCAGCGACCGGCAGAAGCTGTCTGCCGCCCGCCAGCGCCTGCTGGCCGCAGTCGAGTGGAGCGACACGCCGGTCGCCGCGCCGCCGCACACCATCAAGATTATCGAATAGGCCGTGAACGAACCGGTACCTTACCAGCTCCAGCGGACGATTCTGGTCATCGCCGGGCTTTCGGCCCTGGTCATCATCCTGGGGACGGCCGGCTATATGGTCATCGAAGGGTGGACGCTGGTCGACTCCCTGTATATGACCATCATTACCATGACCACCATTGGTTATGGAGAAGTCAAGCCGCTGTCCCCTTTGGGGCGGTTTTATACCATCGGCTTGATTATCATCGGGGTAGCCACGGCCTCTTACGCCCTGACCGCAACGGTCAATCTGCTCACCTCACCGAACTTTGTCCGGCAAATTCGAGCTTACAGGAGCAGAAAACGGTTGAACAAAATCAGTCAGCATACGATTATTTGCGGCTTTGGCCGTATGGGCCGGAATCTGGCCCGGGAACTGCTGGCCCGTAACCAGCCAATAATTGTGATAGACCTGGACGAAGCGGCCATTGAGCGCTGTCAGACTCTTGGTGTGCCCGCGGTTCACGGTAACGCCGCCGATGAAGAAGTTCTGTACGCCGCCGGCATCAACCGGGCCTCTTCTCTGGTGGCCGCGGCCAACTCCGACGCGGAAAACGTCTTCATTGTCCTGACCGCCCGCGGGCTGAACCCCAACCTGCGCATCATCACCCGCTGTAACTCCGAAGCATCCATCTCCAAACTGGAGAAGGCCGGCGCGGATACGGTGATTTCACCCTATATTACGGCCAGCCGGCGCATTGCCCAGATGCTTCTGCGCCCCAATGTGGTCAACTTTCTGGACGGCATCCTGGAGTTCGGTGACCACAAAATCCGGCTGGAGGAGTTCATCATCGATAAGGACTCGCCGCTGGCCGGCCTGACCCTCAAGGAAGCCCGCCTCAAAGTGGCCGTCCTGGCCGTTACCCACCCCGACCACGCCGAGCTATCCCACCCCAACGCCGAAACCCGCCTCCTGCCGGGCGCCGGCATCGTGGTGATGGGGGTTGAGGAGGAGCTTCAGCAGTTGGCCGAACTGGTCAAAGGCCGGTCCAAACCCGCCTCTATGCCCATAGATTAAGGGCGACCCGCGGGTCGCCCTGGTTCATATTGGTGGGCAGGCAAAGCCACTGCCTCTGCCTGCCCACTGAGCAGATACTGCTTATTCTTCCTCCACAAACTGTTCCTGCCCCGACAGCATAAAGCTGGCAATGATAATCAGCACCAGGAAGGGCAGAACACCCAGCCACACAGCCACCTGTCCAGACTCGCCGGCGAAGCCGTACAACTGCTGGCCTGCCGCGCCGATAGCCACCAGAATGCCCACAATCAGGCCGCCCAGCGAGCCGATAATCATCAGCAGGGACCCCAGATTGGTGGCAAAGCCGCGAGCCACGTCCTCTTTGTCCATAATATCGGTCCAGACCAGCCCCCATCGTTTGACCCGCGGATACAGCAGAGTAACCAGAATAGGCCCCAGGATGAAGGCCGCGGCAAAGTTGTTCACCGTAATAGTGATAGACAGGAAGGCAAAGGGCACAATCCCCGCCAGGTCAAGATACCAGGCAATGATGATGGCGCAGGCCGCCGAAGACACCAGGGCCACCAGCTCAAAGGCCAGAATCTTGCGGAAATTGTTGGTGGTCGGGGCCATATCCTCTTTGGTGACCAGGCCAAAGGTTGCCCCCCACATCTTGTACGGAATGAAGCCCAGGAAAAAGTTACCGAAAAAGCCAAAGATAGACCCCGGCCCCAACGTCCCGCCGAACAGGTCGCCGATGGCATTGCCGATGGCCGCGCCCCACGCACCAGCCGGGCCAAACAGCAGGCCAAACACCGGCGGAAATACGTTCGCCGGCCGGACCTCGGTAATGCCGGGCACAATGGGAATACCACCCTTAAACGCAATCAGAAAGGCCGCATAAATGGCCGCTGAGAGCGCTACCAGGATAATCATCCTGGTATTCTTCCACATGGATACGACTTCCTTCATTTGACATTCCCTCCTTATAAAAATAGTAAATGCGTTGGACAGTTAAAGAATATCGCCCCCCTGCCCGGTCTGCGGCGGATGCATGACCATTACCGACCGGGTGCAGGGACAATCGGCAGACAGAGGCAACCGAAGCACCTGCAGAAACAGGTCCAGCAAACGAGGAGTCAGGGCCTCCAATCCCTGACGGTCGATTTCTATGGCTTGACCGGCCACCCCCGCGGCCCAGTTGATGGAGAAGGCTACCGCGGCGTAGTGCATTTCCAGCTCGCGGGCCAGCGGCGCTTCCGGCACGCCGGTCATGCCGACCACGTCCGCACCCAGCCGCCCGTACATCCGGATTTCTGCTGGGGTTTCAAAGCGCGGCCCGTTGGTGCAAACGTACACCGCCTCCGGAACCAGAGACAGGCCAAATGCCGGGGCCTGGGCCAGCAAGGCCTGCCGCAAAGCCGGACAGTAGACATCGTGCATATCGGTGTGGGCCAGGCCGGCTGACCCTCCGTCGAAAAACGTGCTCTGGCGTCCAGAGGTAAAGTCGATGAAGTCGCTCAGCACGGCCAGACTGCCGGGCGGCAGGACCGGATTAATCGACCCGACGGCGTTGGTCGCCAGAATTCTTGTCACCCCCAACATTTTCAGGGCCTTGATGTTGGCCCGGTAGTTGATTTTGTGCGGCGGTGTCCGGTGGTCCGGCCCGTGGCGGGTCAAAAAGACCAGATTTTCCTCCTCTCCCTGCCCGACCTGCACCAGCGCGTCGCCATACGGCGTGCTGACCACCCGGCTCTGGAGGTGCACTCCGGGTATCTGGTAGATTCCGGTTCCGGTAATTATGGCGACCCGCTCCATCGGAACATTCCTCAGCCAAAGTACCGCTTTAAATCGTAGGGGCTTAAAACACCGTGTTCGGTAATAATGCCGGCCACCAGGTGAGGCGGGGTAATATCGAAGGCCGGGTAAAGGGCGTCGATGTCACTGCTGGTGGTGGGAACGCCGCGGCACTGCTTCATTTCATCGGGGTTTCGTGTCTCAATGACGATAGAGTCCCGCGTGGGGCTTTTCCGGTCCGGTCCCCAGGAAAAGACAAAGTAGGGGATGGCGTGGTAGTGGGCGGCAATGGCCAGCTGGAAAGTGCCAATCTTGTTCACCACGTGACCGTCCAGCGTTACCAGGTCGGCGGCGGTGAAGTATTTCTGCACCATGCCCCGCGACATCAAATAGGCCGGCATACTATCGCCGATAACCTGCACCGGGATGCCCAGCTCGTGCAGGCTGGGGGCGGTCAGCCGGGCGCCCTGAAGGTAGGGGCGTGTTTCCGGGGTGTACACCCGGATGCGCTTGCCCGACTGCCAGGCCAGGGCCATGGCCATAATGAACGCGGTTTCGGCAAAGCACATTGTCAGAATGCCATCCCCGTCGGCGACCAGCCCCGCGCCGAATTCTGCCCGTACCCGGTAGTCCCGGTAAATGGCGGTGCGGGTTTGCTCGAACCAGTCCAGGATGGCCTGTTCTGCCGGCTCCCCGCGGTCGATGGCCTGGTTGGCGGCGGTCATCGCCTCGTCCAGGCGGCGGGCCAGGGCGGTGTTGGTGGGCCGGGTGCGGACCAGCCGGGTGCGAGCCTGCTCCAGCCGGAGACGCTGTTCATCGGCAGACAGACCGGCGGCCTGACGGGCGGCCATTGCCAGGGCCAGCACGGCCACCTGCCACGGACCACCCCCCTGGGTGACCATCTGCTCGATGGCCTGGGCCGCGCTTTCCACGTCGGGACAGTGGACAAACGCCTGTTCAAAGGGGTATTTCCGGCGGTCGCCAATGACCACAACGCCTTCCTCGTACCGGGCCACGTTTTGGGGACGGAGTAAAAACGGCAGAAGATGGTTCAGCGAGTCGTCCATTTCTGGCTGTCCTTTGGGATAACCGCTTCTGCAGGGGTTTCTATCTGCTTTAACACCGTTTGCCGGTATTCGTTATGGGTAGGCTCAGGCCAAAAACTGCAAATCGCCAAACCTGAGCAGTTACGTCTTGCCCAACTCCGGCCGTCA
>RFJV01000306.1 GCA_003694775.1 Chloroflexota bacterium
ATGCTGGAGCTGGCCCTGGTAGAAAATATCCAGCGCGCCGACCGGAATCCTCTGGAAGAGGCCGAAGCCTATGCCCACCTGATGCAGGAATTCGGTCTGACCCAGGAGGCCGTGGCCGAGCGGGTCGGCAAGAGCCGCACCGCGGTAGCCAACACCCTGCGCCTCCTGCAGTTGCCGGAGGCCATCAAGGCCGCCCTGGCCGAAGAAAGAATCACCGAAGGGCACGCCAGGGCACTGCTCAGCCTTAAAGATGAGCCGGCCCAGCAGTCTGCGCTGGAAACCATTCTGGCCCGCGGCCTGAACGTCCGCCAGACCGAGGCGCTGGTCCGGCAAATGCTGTCGGAAAAGGACAGGCCGCCAAAACCACCCCGCCCTGCCCTGACTCCGCTGGACAAGCAGTTAGTGCACCGCTTTGAGGCCCGGCTGGGCACCAAAGTGGAGCTGAACCGCACCGGCGAAGAGTCGGGCAAAATCACCATTCACTTTTATTCACAGGAAGAACTGCAGGCGATTTTCAACGCCATTCTGGGGGATGAGGAGCTATAATTCCCCTGACCTGCCGGCGGAATTATCCAGGCGGACCTCCCGCAGAGCCTCCAGGTGGTCGCGCAGAACCCGCACCTCTTCGTCCACCTCTTCGGAAAGGCGGCGGTAGTCGGCAATATCCGCCGTGGACTGTCCGGTGAGCAGTTGGGAGTAAATGGTTCCCAGCGCCGACAGTGCACTTTCGATTTTCATTTCGGCCTGGGCCACGGTCTGCTGAAGCTGGGTGAGGGCGTCAAGCTGGGTCTGGCGGCTGGTGAGGGTGCGCTCCAGCTCCCGCCGCAGGTCGGGGTTGGTTTCTTCCGACAGGCGGGTTTTGAGCGCCTCGATGGAGCGGGGTACGTCTGCGGTATCCTGCTGGATGAGCGGGTTCTGCTGAATCTCTTCGACCCGCCGGGCCAGGGCCTCAATAGACTGCACCCACTCGTCCACCTGCCGGGCCAATGCCTGCCGGCGACTTTCCCCGCCGGCCGCGGGCGCGTCGGCCAGAAGCTCCTGAATCTGCCGGCGGTAGAGGCGGGCTTTAGCCACATCCCCGCGCCACCGGCTCTGGGCAGGGACGGCGGTGGGGGCCAGGTCCGCGTCCTGCACGTCGGGCCGGTGAGCGGCGGCGGGACTGTCCGCTGTGTCCGTCTCCTCTTCGCCCAGCAGAGTCCGGCGCAGGTCAAAAGCCAGGCCAATTCCCCACCCCACAGCCGGCCAGACCACCCACCACGCCCCCGGCGAAGTCAGCCAGTTCAGCAAGGCCAGCCCGCCGATGACAATTACATAACTGCTCAAATGTTTCAGAAAGGGTTTCCACCGCGGAGAGATTGATTTCATCGCAGATACAATTAACTCACGGTTCGCTCATTTTTACAGGTCCGCCCCGAAATAAATTTCAGGGCTAATAGCTCAAGCGCGCTAAAGCGCGCTCATTTCATACTTTAGACCTTCACGTTTTCGAGGGTCATTATACAACAAACCACCACCACAACAAAAAAATTTAAGGTTAATTTGTGAAAAAAATCATTTTAGCTCTTGACAAAAACCCGAAATTATTGTAATATATTTCACAAGGTGTTTCTCTCCTTTCTTGTTGGTTGCCTCCTTTCCTAATGGTTGCCCCGATTGACCCCTGGTCGGGGCAATCTTTTTTTGGACAGGGGATTGACAATTTTTCAGCCCGTGGTATAACATAGAGGTAACAGGCGGCGTTTTTTCCCAATCCGGTTACCCTCACCCTCCTTAACGCGAAATTGCCCCGGCTTTACCGGGGCAATTTTTTTATTCTGCGACCAGGCGATGGTACCGCTTCTTTCCGGCCCGGAGGAGAATACCGTCCGGGGTCAGGTCGCTGAGGGTAAGGACGGCTTCCACATCGTTCACGCGGGCATCGTTGACGTACAGGCCGCCCTGCTGAACCATTCGCCGGGCTTCACTGCGCGATTTGGTGAGGCCCACCTCGGCAAAGATTTCCAGCACGCCCACACCGGCCTCCAGCCGGGCACGGGGCAGAACCGTGGTGGGCATGGCGCTCAGGTCGCCGCCGGAGGCGAAAGCGGCCCTGGCCGCGGCTTCGGCGGCTTTGGCTTCGGCCTCGCCGTGGGTGATGGCTGTGGCTTCGTAGGCCAGCACCTGTTTGGCCTGCCGCAGTTCTGCCCCTTCCAGCGCGGCCAGCCGCCGAATTTCGTCCAGCGGCAAAAAGGTAAAGATTTTGAGCAGTTTTTCCACGTCCCGGTCGTCGCAGTTGACCCAGTACTGGTAGTACTCGTAGGGCGTTACCTTGTTGGGGTCCAGCCAGACCGCGCCGGCCGCGGTTTTGCCCATTTTGGCCCCGCTGGCGGTGGTCAGCAGGGGATAGGTGATGGCATGGACGGTTGCTCCTTCAACCCGGCGAATCAGGTCTACACCGGCCAGAATGTTGCCCCACTGGTCATCGCCGCCCATCTGCAGGGTACAGCCGTAGCGCCGGTACAGCTCCAGGTAGTCGTACGCCTGGAGAAGCTGGTAGTTGAACTCGATAAAGCTCAAGCCCCGCTCCAGCCGCTGTTTGTACGCCTCTGCGGCCAGCATCCGGTTGACGCTGAAATGCCGTCCGATTTCCCGCAAAAAGGTGATGTAGTTCAGCTCCAACAGCCATTTGGCATTGTTTTCGGCGATGGCCTTGCCCTCGTCGAAGTGGAGGTAGTGGTTGAGCTGGGCGTGAAGCTTCTGCACGTTGGCCTCGATGGTTTCCGGCGAAAGCATCTGGCGCATTTCCGTTTTGCCGCTGGGGTCGCCGACCATCGTGGTGCCGCCCCCCACCAGGCCGATGGGCCGGTGTCCGGCCCGCTGAAGGTGCATCATGGCCATGATGGTCACCAGATTGCCGACATGCAGGCTGTCGGCGGTGGCGTCAAAACCGATGTAGAAAGTGACCTGTTCGGTGGCAAACTTGTGCCGCAGGGCCTCTTCGTCGGTGCATTGGGCAATAAAGCCCCGTTCTTGCAGGATGTCGAATACGTTGTCGCTCATGGTGCTGTTGTGGGTTTACCTCGCAGGATTTTCGATTGACGATTG
>RFJV01000307.1 GCA_003694775.1 Chloroflexota bacterium
CTCCGGCAGTGCCGCCACGCTGACCTCCAGGGCGGCCAGCAGGGTGGGGTGTTCGTAGCCGGGGAAAAGGCGGCGCAGTTTGTCCAGGTTGGCCTTTTGCAGGCGGTGCAGGGCGCGCTCCCAGCTTTCCGGGTTCTGGCGGACGAAGGCGCCCACCATGGCCAGGGCCAGGGGCAGGTAGCCGCACTCCTCTGCCACCTGATGAGCAGTGGGGGGCAGTACCGAGACTGTCTGCCCGGACCAATCGGCCAGCAACTGCAGAGCCTGGTCGGGGGTCAGCACGTCCAGCGGGAAGGTCTGGGCCTGCAGGACCTGCAAGACCTCCGCGTTGCGGGTGGTGAGCAGGAAGCGCGCCCGCGCCCCGGCATTCCACAGGGGAAAGGCCTCGGCGTGCGCCAGTTCCCAGACATCGTCCAGGATGACCAGGCAGGCTTTGTTCTGCAGGGCCGGGGCCAGGAAGAGCCGCCCCTGGGCCGGGTCTTTGAAGGTCTCCCGTTCGCCGGTGAGGAGCAGGTAGAGGTCTTCCTGGCGGGCGGTGAGTTCCGGCTCGCGGCCCAGAGAGAGCCAGATGACGCTATCGGGGAAGGCGGCCTGCACGGTGAGGTCGTGGGCCAGGGCCGCGGCCAGCACGCTCTTGCCGATGCCGCCCATCCCCTGCACACCGACGATGCCCAGGGCCGGCGCGCCGTCGCCCAGCAGGGCCTCCCGCAGTGGGGACAGGAAGGCCTGGCGCGGGATGTAGTGGTCGGGCAGGGGCGGGACGTTGTGGGTGGGCGCGGCCAGCAGGCGCTCCAGGTGGGCGCGGCGGCGGGCGTCGAGGCGCACGATGATGTTGTTGTCGCCGGTCACGATGACCGCGCCGTCGGCACTGCCGCCGGCCGCTGCGGCGCGCTCGCCGGTGGCGATGACCAGGCGGCCTTCGGCCAGGGCGCGGCGCAGAAGGGCGATGTCTTGGGAGGTGGGCTGTCCGCTTTGCAGGCGGTCAATGATGGGCTGGAGGTCAGAAGGGATGTTGGGCATCGGTCGCTCCCGCAGGGCAGATGTTTCACAGGTGGCCGGCTAGCGGCGCAGGAGCCGCAGGCCGTCCGGCCCCGCCACCACGGCGTCGGTAGCCATACCGAGGAAAAGGCCGTGCTCCACCACACCGGTCCGGTTGTGCAGGATGGTGTCCAGTTCGGCAGGATTGTCGATGCCGTTGGGAAAGGTGCAGTCCAGGATGTAGTTGCCGTTATCGGTAATGAAGGGGTCCGACTCGCCGCCGCGCAGGTTGGGGATACAGCCCAGGCTTTCCAGCCAGCGGGCCTGATGCCGCCAGCCAAAGCGGGTCACTTCTACGGGGACGGGGGAGCGCGTTCCCAGCCGGTCAACCAGCTTGCCGGCATCGGCCACAACGATGAAGCGCCGGGCCTCCAGCTCTATCATCTTTTCGCGCAGAAGCGCGCCCCCCAGCCCCTTGATGAGGTCCAGATGGGGGTCAATCTCATCCGCGCCGTCTATGGCCAGGTCGATGACCGGGTGGTCTGCCAGCGAAGACAGCGGGATGCCGTACTGCCGGGCCAGGGCCGCGGTGGCCTCGGAGGTGGGAACGCCAACGATGCCGCGCAGTTTACCGGCCTGGAGCAGTTCGCCGATTTTCTGCACCGCGTAGCTGGCCGTTGAGCCGGTTCCCAGCCCCAGCACCATCCCGCTTTCCACAAAATCCACCGCCTTTTCGGCGGCCTGCCGCTTGAGGTCGTTTACAGAAGTCATTGTGCTTTTTCCAACGGGAAAGCCGTTTACTTTTTGGACTTATCGATAGTTTCCAGGGCGCGGAGCACCACATCGTCCACGGTAAAGCCGAACTGCTCAAACAGCACCTTGTAGGGTGCGGAGGCGCCGTACCGGTCCAGACCGATGACCGTGCCGCGGTCGCCCACCCACTGCTCCCAGCCCATCGGCACCGCGGCTTCTACTGCCAGCCGGGCCTTGACCGAAGGGGGCAGAACCGAACTGCGGTATTCGGGCGGCTGTTTTTTGAACAGCTCCCAACTGGGCATGCTGACCACCCGCGCCGCGATGCCCTGTTCTGCCAGGCGGGCATGGGCTTCCACGGCCAACTGCACTTCGGAGCCGCTGGCGATGAGGATGATGTCCGGGTAAACCCGGTCGGCGTCCAGGAGGACGTAGGCGCCTTTTTCCAGGCCGGAGGCGTCGGCCATTTTGGTGCGGTCGAAGACCGGCAGGCCCTGGCGGGTCAGCAGAATAGCGACCGGCCCATCGCGGCGTTCCAGGGCCACTTTCCAGGCGTAGACCGTTTCGTTGGCGTCGGCGGGGCGGATGAGCACCAGGTTGGGCATTGCCCGCAGGGAGGGAAGCTGTTCCACTGGCTGGTGGGTGGGGCCGTCTTCGCCCAGGCCGATGCTGTCGTGGGTGAAGACAAAAATCGACGGGATGTGCGCCATAGCCGCCAGCCGGATGGCCGGGCGGCAGTAGTCGGAAAAGACAAAGAAGGTGCCGCCGTAAGGAATCACCCCGCCGTGCAGGGCCATGCCGTTCAGCGCGGCGACCATGCCGTGCTCACGCACGCCAAAGTGGATGTTGCGCCCGGCGTAATTTTCGGCGGAGAAAACAGGGTAATCCTTGAGGAAGGTGTTGTTGCTGGGGGCCAGGTCGGCAGAGCCGCCAATCAGGGTAGGCAGTTTGGGCGCCAGGGCGTTGAGCACCACCCCGGAAGCCTTGCGGGTAGCCACTGCCTTGCCGTCGGCGGGGAAGGAGGGCAGGGCCTCGGTCCAGCCTTCGGGCAGTTCGCCGGAGAGGGCTTGCTGGAAAGCGGCGGCTTCTTCGGGGTAGGCCTCGCTGTAGCGGGCCAGCAGGTCGCGCCATTCCTGCTCCAGCTTCTGTCCCCGGTCGACTGCCTGCCGGAAGTGGGCCAGGGCCTCATCCGGAATGTAGAAAGTTTTGTCGGGGTCCCAGCCATAAGCCTGCTTGGTCAGGCGGACTTCTTCCTCGCCCAGCGGCGCGCCGTGGACGCCGGCGGTATTGGCCTTATTGGGACTGCCGTAGCCGATGATGGTGCGGCAGGCAATGATGGACGGTTTGTCGGTAACGGCCTGGGCGGCCTTGATGGCCTGGGCAATGGCCTCCCGGTCGAAGCCGTCAACCTGCTGGACGTGCCAGCCGTAGGCCTCGAACCGCTTCATCCGGTCTTCGGTAAAGGCCAGGTCGGTACTGCCATCGATGGAGATGTGGTTGTCGTCGTACAGATAGATGAGCTTGCCCAGCTTGAGATGCCCGGCCAGCGAAGCGGCCTCGTGGGATACCCCCTCCATCAGGTCACCGTCGCTGACGATGGCGTAGGTGTAGTGGTTGACCAGCTCGAAGCCGGGGCGGTTGAAGGTAGCGGCCAGGAACGCCTCGGCCATGGCCATTCCCACCCCGGTGGCGAACCCCTGTCCCAGGGGGCCGGTGGTGGTTTCCACGCCGGGGGTCAGGCCGTATTCCGGGTGTCCGGGGGTCAGACTGCCCCACTGGCGGAACTGTTTGAGCTGTTCCAGGGGCAGGTCGTAGCCGGTCAGGTGGAGGAGGCTGTACAACAGCATAGAACCGTGCCCGGCGGAGAGGATGAACCGGTCCCGGTTCGGCCAGTCGGGGTTTTTGGGGTTGTGCCGCAGGAACTGCGTCCAGAGGACGTAGGCCATATCCGCGGCCCCCATCGGCATACCAGGGTGCCCGGAGTTAGCTTTCTGTACGCCGTCAATGGCGAGGGTACGGATGGTATTTACACAAAGTTGGTCCAGCGAGGTATCAGCCATAGTTATGCTCCTCTAAAGATAGTTGGCAAGTTGGAGAGTTTGTGAGTTTGTGAGTTTGTGAGTTTATGAGTTTGTGAGTTGGGGAGTTGGGGAGTTAGAGAGTTTGGTATGATTAATCTCCAATCTCTAATCTCCAATCCCCAATCTCCAATCTC
>RFJV01000308.1 GCA_003694775.1 Chloroflexota bacterium
TTTCAGGTTGGCCGTTCGCAGGTTGGCCCGGAACAGGTTGGCTCCGCTGAGATTGGCCTCGCTCAGATTGGCCCCGCTCAGGTCCGCTTCGCTCAGCTCCGCCTCGCGCAGGTCCGCGCCGCTCAGGTCTACGCCGCTCAGGTCCTGCACCGACAGGTCGAAGCCCCGCAGAGACTCCTGCCGGCCCCGTTTGGCCCAGTTGCGGGCAATTTCGTACTGCTCTTCGCGCGACAGGGCCGCGGGTTCGTCGGCCACCCGGCTTTCTGTAACCTGCTTTTGAATGACCAGGTCCCGGATGGCCGATTCGTAGGTATACCCCGGCATCCACTGGTGGCAGTGCTTGCAGATGACGGCTTTTACCCGGATGAGTTCATCGCAAAAGGGACAGCGCTTCAGTTCGTCGTTTGGTTCGGGGGGTGTTTCCTCGTTCATTCTTGGTTCCCCTATTTGTGGCTGGTAGTTGATTATGGCGACCAGGAAATCTGTTCGTCCAGCCAGTCGCGGACGCCGTACGGCTCTACCGCCGCCGGGCTGAACTGCCCGCCGTCGAAGGCAAATATCTGGCGGGAGGCGCCCCCGGCGGCGGGAATTACCCAGATGCCCCAGTTTCCGCCGGCGTTGGACAGGTAGGCAATCCACCGCCCATCGGGCGACCAGGCCGGCAACCCTTCTACAGCCGGGTCACTGGTCAGCCGGCGTTTGCCGGTCCCGTCTGCGCCGATGAGGTACAGGTCCCAGCTTCCGCCCGCCGGACTCTGGTACACAATTTCGTCACCCACGGGCGACCAGTCCGGGTGCGCGGCTTCCGGTTCTTCCAGCACCGGGCCAAGCAGGTTGGCCCCGGCTTCCCACGATTTGACCGGCACAGCCCGGGCCAGCCACAGCCCACAGCGGTTGCCGGTCAGGTCACAGCCGCGGTAGACAAACCGGTCGTTGTCCGGGGCCCAGGAGGGCTGTTGGCCGGCAATCCGCAAATCCTCTTCGCCGGAGCCGGTAGCGTAGAAGAACATAATGCGGCTGATGCCGTCTCCAATTCGGGCCGTGTCGAACAGCACTCGCTGTCCATCGGGCGACCAGTCGGGGTGGGAGTCTTCAAAATAGCCGGTTGCACTGCGGACATCCGTCCCGTCGATGGTGGCGACCTGGAGCCACCGTTCCGCGGCCGGTTCGGCGCAGTCCTTGTAGGGATGGGCCTGCCCCGGCTGAAGTTCATCCGGAATGGCTCCCCAACCCCGAAACGCCAGCCGCTGTCCGTCCGGCGACAGGGCCGGTTCGCTGGCGTTGTTGAGCGGGAAGATGCGTCGGGCGGCCTGGCACTCCTCCGGCCCGCGCCAGCAAGCCGCCACGTCGATAATGTTGACTTCGTAGGTACAGCGTCCGGGGGCGGGGTTCCAGAAGGCAAAGGCAATCTTCCCTGCCGGCGCGGGCGCGGCCGCGCCGGGCGCGGCCGGTTCGGCCGTTGGCGTGTCAGCCTGGGCCGGTATCCAGATTTTCTGGCCTGGATGCACCAGGTTGGCATCCCCAATCACCGCATACGACGGGTCAGCCTGAGCCTTTTTGGCCGTGGCCTGGACAATCAGGGGGTAAAGGTTCCCATCACCCAGGTACTTTTCGGCCAGCTTCCACAGGCTGTCGCTGTGCTGGATGGTGTAGGGCTGGCCGCCTTCCTGTGCCCAAACCGGTATGCCCACCCAGAGCCATATTCCCACCAGTCCAACCATCAGCACCGTTCTGACTTTCATTGCACACCTCCTCGTAACGACCAACGACCAACGACGAACGCCCTCCTGCGACCTGCTACTTTGCCGACCGGAACGGTCGGGATCCCAGGTTGCCGACCGGGACGGTCGGGGTCCCAGGTGCTGGCGCCACCTTGCTACCCTGCCCCCCTGCTACCTGCTACCTTGCTACTTTGCTACCTGCTACCCTGCTACTTTGCTACCTGCTACCCTGCTAATCAAACCCCATATTGACAATAATACCCAGAAAACTGCTGATAATGGTCAGAAACAGCCAGATACCGATGACAATTGCCGCGATAGAGGCCACATTGAATTCGCCTGTGGGGGTGATGGAGTCGCCTTCGATGGCCTGCTTCAGGTTTCGGGCCGCTTGCCGGGCGTAGTACTCCACCGGCTGTGCCTTTACCCCGGCCCAGACCCAGTTGGGTTGGGCGGTCGGGATGACCAGCCGCACCGCGGCGGAGTCTTCCACCAGCCGGGCGACCGGTTCTTCGGTGAGGGCTTGCCACGAGCCGAGGATGTACCTGGCCCCTTTCAGGGCGTCAGCCTGGGTGTCGTCAAAAAGCGGGGCGCTCATTGCCTGGGCCGCGGTCTCCGTAAGGGCCACCATGACCGGCTCCAGTCCGGGCAGGGTTTGCCGCACATGCCGGACCAGGGCCTGGCCCACATGCCCGTCGCCGCCGTCCAGCACGGCCACCCGCACCTCCTTCAGCCGCCGGGCCTGGTCTGCCTGCTCCAGCCGGCCGTCCTCGCGGATGGCCCACCAGTGGTAGCCCCACACCCCCACCGACAGCAGGGCAATGACCAGCGCCCGCAGTACCTGCGACAGGAAGTCGCCGGGCAGGTCTGCCCCCAGGATGAGGGTCAGGATGCGGAACACAAACCAGCCGGCACTGCCGAACACCCCCACCGCGGCAATGAAGACATACAGATACAGGTAGATTTTGCGGACAATCGAACGCCGTTCGCCTTCCGCTTCCGGGCCGGACTGCAAAGCGATACGCTGGGCGGCCCGCCAGGGAATCAGCCACACCGGCCCACCGACAATAACCATCGCCGCGAACAGGGCGGTCTCTTCCCGGTAGGTTGCCAGTCCCAGCCGCGAGGCGGTCAGAATGTCTATCAAAATATTGAGCAGGCCGGTCACGCCGGTCAGCAGGACGGCCAGCCCGATGGCCGCCACCAGGTAGGAGTAAATGCGCCGTACACCGGCCTGCCGGGGAATGTCCGGGGCCAGGGCCGCGTCTTTCTGGATGACCCGCCAGTGGTAGGCCCAAAACACCCCGCCGACCAGCATCATCGGCACGGGGATGCTGAGCTGGCTCAACAGCGGCTCCGGCGACGGCGGCGCGCCCATTGCCAGCTCCAGCAGGCGTTTGAGCAGGGTCGCACCGCCGCTCAAGGCCATCACCGAGTAGACAAACACGGCCAGGTAAAGGTACAGCTTTCTGAGCACCGAGCGTTCCTCTTCGCCGCGGCCGCTGAAGAAGGCCCGCTGGAGCAGTAGCCAGTGGCCTGCCCACAGCACCGCTCCCACCACCAGTTGGGCCGTATGGTGGGCAACCGGTGTGCGCCAGAACTGGGGGTCGGCCCACTGGTCCATCAGCACCTGGAGCAGTCCCAGCCCGCCCCAGGTGACCATCACCAGCCCGGCCAGAGCAAAGACCAGCAGGTAGACCCGCCGCACCCCGCCGGCATCCTGTTCGATGATGTCCAGCCAGGATTCCGGCTCTTCCGGGGCCGCTGTTTGGGCCGGCATAGCGGCCAGAATCTGGCGGTCGATGCGGGTCTGCCGCCACAGGTACAGCCAGACCACCACCCAGACGATGATGGCCACCAGGTGCTCGCCGGTGGTCAGGTTGTACGGGTAGCCGGTGGACGGACGCCCATCCAGCAAGGCCAGGAAGAGGTTGTCGACCAGCCGGTAAACGTTGGCGGCAACGGGCGCGGCCCCCAGGGCCATCACGCCGTAGAGAAAAATTTTCCGGGCGATGGCCCCTCGCTCGGCGGGGTCTGCGGCCAGGCGGTTGGCCATCAGCCAGTGGAACAGGAAAATGGGCAGGCCAACAATGATGACCGCCAGCCAGCCGGCCAGCCCGATAACCTGTCCGGAGCCAATGCCTTCACGGATAATCAGCCGGGCCAGGCCAATGACAGCCCACGTTACCCCTACCAGGCTGATGGCCGATACCAGGTAAACGTAGATACGGCGCACAACAGGCATAGCGGCCTCCTAGTCCTGCTTCTGGTCCCAGTTGTAGCCCCAGTAGGGGTAAGGAAACTGGAGGATTTTCCATTGATTGTTTTCTAACTGCAACTGCACCACTTCGGGACGGCTGTAGCTTCCCCGGTCGAACAGGCCGCCGCCGCTGAAGGTGGTGATGGTCACTTTTACCCTGGCCCGGTTGTTGGCCGTGGTGGTGGAGTCGATGCTGAGGGTGGAGTTGTCGTAGGTGCGGTTGCTGTCGATGGTGGTGATGAACTCATCCAGAGAGGGTTTGCCGGGGATGTCGTCGGACAGGTAGGTGTAGGCTTTTTGGTACTCTTCGCGCTGGATGGCAAGGTAGTAGTTGTGCACTACACCGGCGGGGTTGTCGTCGGCGACATACTGCTCGCTCCGGGTGCGGGTCATCACCACGGCTACCGCGGCAATGACCAGGATAAGGATGCCAATGATGATGCCCAGCAGGAATTTGTCGGTTTTCATCGTCTCCATTCTCCAATCTCCAGGTCCCCTACGCCGTTTCTGGCGGAAATTCAACTTTGGCCCGGCCCACGGCCAGACCATCCACGGCCAGCACGGTCAGGCGGACGCCGTGGATGTCCACCGTATCGCCCTTCTGCGGCAGGCGACCGAGGAGGGTCATAATCAGCCCGCCGACGGTTTCAACATCGGGCAGGTCTTCCGTCGCGCCCAGGTTGACCTCCTCGGCCAGGTCTTCCAGCAGATAGCTGCCGGTCACTTCCAGCACTCCCGGGCCAAGGTGAACCAGCGGCTCGGTTTCCACGTCGAACTCGTCGCGCACTTCGCCGACAATCTCTTCCAGCAGGTCTTCCAGGGTAACAATGCCGGCTGTACCGCCGAATTCGTCCAGCACCACAGCCAGGTGGTAGTGGCCCCGTTTAAAGGCGGTCAGCAGTTTGTTGACCGGGTAATGCTCCGGCACAATGTGGACCGGACGGAGCAGGAGGCGGATGTCGAACTGGCCTTTCAGGCGGGTGTACTGGTGCACCACATCCTTAATGTGAATTGTGCCGATGATGTGGTCCAGGTCGTTTTCGTAAACAGGGAAGCGGCTGTAATGGCTGTTGGCCACAAAGTTGAGCAGGTCGGGCAGGGCAACATCGGCGGCGATGGCCTGGATTTTTGGGCGGGGGGTCATCACCTGGTGGACCTGCCGGTCGGCAAAATCCAGGATGTTGCGGATGATTTCTTCTTCGGCGGGGTTGAGCGCGCCGCCTTCGGCACTTTCTTCCACAATCATGACCAGCTCTTCGGGGGAGTGGAGACGGGCGTGCCCTTCGGCGGGAGGGACGCGGATGAGGGCCAGCACTGCCTTGCCGGTTTCATTCAGAACGTTGACAGCGGGCCAGAAGATGGTCTGCGACAGCCGCATAAAGGGGGCAATCAGCAGGGCGGCTTTATCGGGTGAAAACAGGGTCAGCGACTTGGGAACCATCTCGCCGACCACGATATGCAGGTAGGTCAGCAGGCTGACCGAACTGATATAGCCGACGGTCAGCACCAGGGTATCGTGGGCCGACAGGCCCAGCAGTCGGGCCAGATACGGTTCCACAAAATGGGCCAACTGCGGCTCGCCGTACATTCCCAGCCCGATGGAAACCAGGGTAATGCCGGTTTGGGCCGTGGCAATGTACTGCTTTTGCCGGTCCGGGGAGCGGAGAATGGATAGAAAGCTGGCCGCGGTGCGGTTGCCCTGGTTGGCAATTTCCTCCATCTGGGTGGGCCGGACGCCAATCAGGGCGAATTCTGCGGCTACGAACAGGCCGTTCAGAATGACCAGCATCAAAATGACCACCATTGGCCCGATAAGTCCCAGCGGGTTGGGCAGGGGTTCTCCGGCCAGTGCGCCGGCCACAAAGGCCGCGCCGGTCAGGCCAACGGTCAGCGACAGCAGTTTAATCATAGGACGTAATCTCCCATTCACCCAGACGGTTTGTGTCCGGCAGGTCGGTGGGAATTTGCAAGGACACTTCCGAAATGCTCCGTCCTTCCATGGCCTCTACCCGGATGGTCACCGGCGGGTCGCCCAGGGTCACTTCGTCGCCCGGTTTGGGCAGGCGGCCAAGATGGCTGAAAACCAGCCCGCCGAGGGTGTCGGTTTCGGTTTCGGGCAGGTTCAGGTGCAGGTACTCGTTCACGTCTGCGACCAGCAAGTCGGCGCGCAGGTGGAGCCGGCCGGCCTGGTCGGTGGTAGCCAGGGGGAGTTCCTCGTCGAACTCATCCTGCACTTCGCCGAAAATTTCCTCTACCAGGTCTTCAACCGTCACCAGGCCGGCAGTACCGCCGAATTCGTCCATCACAATGGCGATATAGTACCGCTGAAGGCTCATCTCCTGCCACAGTTCGGCTGCGGATACCCCTTCTGGTTTGTAAAGAACCGGGCGGATAATGGGGGTCGGGTCCTGCTGATTGTGCAGGTGCAGGCGGAACAGGTCTTTGATGTGAACAAAGCCGGTGATGTTGTCGATGCTGTCCCGATAGACCGGAATGCGGCTGTAGCCTTCGCGGCAGGCCAGGTCTATCAATTGGGAAACGGTGGAAGCCGCGGGTGCGGCAACAATCCGAACGCGGGGAACCATCACGTGCCGGGCGGTCAGCTCGCGCAGGTGGAGGGCGTTGCGGAGCATCTGTCGGGCCTCCTCGTCCAGCAGGCCCCCTTCGTAGCTTTCGCTGACCAGCAGTTCGATTTCGCGGGGGGAGTGAACGTGTTCCCGCTCGCTCAGATTGCTGAAGCCGACCAGGCGAAGCAGAAGGTTGGCACTACCGTTGAACAGCCAGATAAAGGGGCGGAACAGGGCCAACGACCATTTCATTGGCACCACGGTAAGCTGGGCGACCCGCTCCGGGTACTGGAGGGTGATGGATTTGGGCACCAGTTCGCCCATCACTATCTGGAAGATGCTCAGGCCCAGCAGAACACCGGTTGCCGCGATGGTTGTGGCCACCGGTTCGGTGATGCTTTCCAGACCGAGTCGGAGCAGGTAGGGGGCAATGGCCGCGGCGATGGTATTCTGTCCGTAAGCCCCCAGCACCAGCGACGAAACAGTGATACCTACCTGGCTGGCGGCCACATACTGGTCCAGCTTTGGGCCATCTTCAACGATGGGGAGCAGTATCTTTGCCAGCCGGTTGCCGGAGTCGGCCATCTGCTGGACCCGGGTTTTGCGGGCACTGACCGCGGAAAATTCCCCGGCCACGTAAAAGGCATTGACAAAGATTATCAAACCAATGGTGATGAGGGTGAGGATTGGAGCAAACATAAAACTCCTCTTACTAAGGATGAAGGCGGAACTAATCCATATCCCAAACTCTCTGCCACACCTGTTTAGATAGCTCCTGCGCTTTGGCGGCGATGGCTTCTTCGTCCAGGGTGAGAAGCTGGCGGTCTTTCATCAGCATCTGCCCGCCGGCGATGGTGTGGGTCACGTGACTGCCATCCATCCCAAAGACGATGTGCCACGGGTAGTTGGCATCGGTGAGGGGGGTATAGGGCACGTAGTCCAGCAGGATGATGTCGGCAAAGGCGCCGGGTACGAGCGCGCCAACCGGTTTGGGGAAGAAGAGGGCGGCAATTTCGGCGTTGTTGTTGAAGGCCATTTCAATCAGGCGGTCGCCGGGCATCACCCGCGGGTCGCCCTTGGCGATACGGTGGAGCAGGTAGGCGGTGTGAATTTCGGTGAACATGTTGTTGTAAAAGCCATCGTTGCCCAGCCCCACGGTAATTCCCTTGTCCAGCATGGTTTCCACCTCGGCAACGCCCACGGCATTGTTCATATTGCTCCGGGGCTGGTGGCTGACCTTTGTTTTGGTAGTCCGGAAGGCGTCCATCTCGTAGGCGTCCACGTGGATGGCGTGGGCTACCAGGGTCTTGGGGCCGAGAACGCCTTTCTTTTCCAGCCGTTCGGCGACCCGCATGCCGTATTTTTTCAGGCTGTCGGCCTGGTCGGCCTTGTCTTCGGCCACGTGGATGTGGAAGCCGACGTCCAGTCCCTGCACCGCGGCCAGGCAGTCGTCCAGGGTCTGGTCGCTGACGGTAAACGCGGCGTGCAGGCCAAACGACGCGCCCAGCTTGGGGTTGGGGTTGGCCTGGAGCTTTCGGATAAAGCGGACATTCTCGTTGATACCTGCCTGGGCGCCGGCAGGGCCGTTCCGGTCGGTTACTTCGTAGCACAGACCCACCCGCAGGCCGGACTCCTGTGCCGCTTCGGCCAGGGCGTCGAGCGAGCCGTCAATATGGGTGGGGCTGGCGTGATGGTCAATCAGGGTGGTGGTGCCGTGGCGCACGGCATCGACCAGGGCCACCAGGGCGCTGTATTTGCTGTCTTCCAGGGTCAGGGCGCGGTCAATTTTCCACCACAGCCGGGCCAGAATCTGCATAAAGTTTTCCGGCGGGTCGCCGGGAATGGCCATGCCGCGGGCAAACGCGCCGTAAAAATGGGTGTGGGCGCAAATCATACCCGGCATCACAATTTTGCCGCCGGCATCCAGCTTTTCAGCCGCGGGGTATTTTTTTTCCAGGTCTGCCGTGCGGCCTACGTCTACAATGGTGTCGCCTTCATAATAAACTGCGCCGTAAGGGATAACGCGCTTGTCTGTGCCAAAGGTAAGAACCGTGCCGTTGGTGATTAACATCGTTGTTGCTCCTGGGTAAATAGTTTGTGAGATGGAGAGTTAGAGAGTTTGTGAGTTGGAGAGTTTAGGAGTTAGGGAGTTTGTGGGTTGGAGAGTTAAAGAGTTTAGTATAATTAATCTCCAATCCCCAATCCCCAATCTCCAATCTCCAATCCCCAACCTCCAATCTCCACTGCAAGTCATTTTAACCGGTATACAGGCTGTGGTCAATTATGAAGAACGGCACAACGAGCGGGTCGCACATTTGCAACCCCTTTCACTTTCATTATAATTCGGCTATTCTGAAGGGTTTGTCCAGAATTTTAGGAATTCTGGACAAACCTGGGGGGATTCGCCCAGCAGAGCTGGATGCTTCGCGAGGGGGAATCCCCCCGCGCCCCCCTGTCTGTCCAAAA
>RFJV01000309.1 GCA_003694775.1 Chloroflexota bacterium
CCTATCGCCCTATCGCACTATCGCCCTATCGCACTATCGCCCTATCGCACTATCGCCCTATCGCATTATCGCCCTATCGCATTATCGCCCTATCGCATTATCGCATTATCGCATTATCGCATTATCGCATTCTCCCCCCGTCCCTATTCACCATTCACCACCACTTCCACCGTTCCTCCCCGGCGGGCGTCGCCGGCGGCGGTCCAGCGATGGTTCTGCCGGGCGACGGCGTGGGTTCCACCGAAGAACATATTCCGGTCCGGCCAGCAGTTCACCCGGTAGCCGTACTGCTCCAGCGACCCGGCGACTGCGGCGTCTATGCCGCCTTCAAGCTGGAGCACGTCCTCCTCAAAATGCACCCGCGGCGCGTCGACCGCAGTTTGCAGGTCCATCCCAAAATCCAGCACGTTGCTCAGAAACTGGGTAATGGCCGTGCGCAGGCGGTTGCTCCCGCCGCTCCCTACCGCCAGTTCGGCCTGCCCGCCGCGCAGAACGATGACCGGACTCATCATTGTAGACAGCCGCTGTCCGGGCGGGAGGCGGTGAAATCCCTGCGGGTGGAGGTCAATTTCGCCCAGCATATTGTTCAGGGTGATGCCCGTATCGCCGACCACGAATCCGGCGCATTCCCCGGCGGAGGTGGTCACACTGACGACCATCCCGTCCGCGTCGGCGGTGGAGATGTGGGTGGTGCTGGACGGGCCGCCGGGCGCGGGCAGGTCGGGCGGCAGGGGGGTGTCTGCCAGCCGGCGGGTCAAAATCTGCCGGTAGCGGCTGACAACGGCGTCGGACAGGAAGCGGCGGACGGCCTCGTCCTGGGCCGGGCCGGGAAGGATGTCCGCGGCCTGTTCGGCGCGGGCCTGGTTTGCCACCCGCATTGCCTCTGCCAGCAGACGGATGTGCCCGGTGCGGTTGTGGGTAAACCGGGCCGGCTCCAGCGGCTCCAGCAGACGGAGCATAAACGCAATCAGCACTCCGCCCAGCGATGCCGGCGGCGGCAGAAGCACCGTCCGGCCACGGTACGGCACGGCCACCGGCTCCAGCCGGCGTACCCGGTACTGGCGGAGGTCGGTTTCGGTGATGAGGCCGCCGTGGGCCTGCTGGTCGGCCACAATCTGGCGGGCGATGTCGCCGGTATAGAACAGGTCGGGGCCGTGGTGGGCCAGCCGTTCCAGGGTGTCGGCCAGTTGGGGCAGACGCAAACGTTCGCCGGTCTGCACCATCCGGCCATTGGGGGCAAAAATGGCCGCCAGCCCTGGCGTGTCGGTAAAAATAGGGGTGAGGATGCGGGCCACGTAGGCCAGGGCCGGGGTCATTTCGACCCCCTGGCGGGCCAGTTCAATGGCCGGGCGCAGGGTTTGCTCCAGCGGCAGACGGCCCAGGTCTGCCGCCATCTGGCACAGGCCGGCCACCACACCGGGAACGGCCGCGCTGGCCCGTCCGATGAAGAATGGCTGTTGGGTGGGGCCAAAATCCACCAGAATCCGGCGGAAATCCGGCTTGTCCGGCGGTTTGCCGTTTAGACCGGGCATGGTGCTGAAAAAGTCGTACACCGTGGACCGGCCCTCGGCAGGGTTGAAAACCTGGGCCATTCCACCGCCGCCAATGTTGACCAGCACCGCCTCGGCAATGAAGGAGGCAAACGCGGCTCCGACCGCGGCATCAACGGCGTTGCCCCCGCGGCCCAGTATCTGTGCTCCTGCGGCCGCAGTTTGCGGGTGTCCCGCGGCAATAACTCCTCTCACCTGTTCTGTCTGACTCCTGGGTGTGATGTGTGCTATTCGGGGGAATAGGTGGCGCGTATTGTACCCCATCTTTTTGTGACGGGCAACCGGTGAGCAGAAAAGCCGGATTCAAACCGGATTCAAACTTGCGTGGGGTATCATTACAGATATAATAAAAGGCAGGTACAGCTACCGGGGGAAGAAGAAGGGGAAAAGTGACCGGCATATATACAGCCGGATTTCTGCCGTTCCCAGCCAGGTAGCCCGACGTTGCCGGGAACCTTAAAAATACAGGGGATTATGTCGAACATCAGGATATTGGTTTGCAGTGGAGACCCGATAATATTGCGGCGGACGGCCCAGGTGCTGGCAGATGATGGGTTGGCCGTAGACACCACCAGTTTGCTGACCGACAAAATCGATGCCGAGCCGTGGGATTTGATTATCCTGGACCTGGACGGGTTGGACAGCTTCTTGCGCGGGGTTCTGCCGTTGCTGGAGGAGATTGCCGGGCCGAAAATGGTGGTTGTCGGCATGTCTCGCCGGTCCGAGGCTGATGGCAAGTATATGGCCGACCTGCTGGGGTTGAAGCTGGACGCGGTGACCGTTGGTGTACCCCGTCCCGAAGAGCTGATTGTCCGCTTTCCCCGGCTGGCGAGCCGTATCCTGGCCGATACAGGCCCCCTTAAACCACCGACCGGGCCGCTGGGCGCCTCCCCTGCCCCGGCAGTTTAGAACCTGGTCGCAGTTGACGCATTTTTAGGCGTCGTTTGCTACCACAGGGATGCCAGCCTGCGGTTTCTTGGGCCGGCTCTGGACCGGTTTTCCCGGTTGATGGTGCGGAATCAAAAACGCCCCCAAATTTGGAGGCGTTTTTTGCTGTACGGTTACGGTGCGGGCGTGGGGGGGACTACCCAGGTTGCCGTCGGCGACGGGGTTGCTGTGGGGGCCGGTGTGGGTAGAGGAATGGGGGTTTTGGTGGGCGTGGGCGTTGCCGTGGCCGTACTGGTTGGAGTCGGAACCGGGGTGGGGGGCTGGGTTGGCTCCAGCGCCGGGGCTTCGACGGTGGACGGCACCGCGGTATCACCGCCACCGCCGCCCAGCATGTCGGCCAGGAAAAGGTTGTAAACCAGGGCCGCGGCCAGGAACAGCACCATCAGCAGGACCAGCAAAATCAGCAGGATGAGCCGGATATTGAAGCGGCGGGATTTCCGCTTCGGTTTTTCTGCCGCCGGACGCATTGTGCTGGGGAGCTTTAATTCTTCCTCCTCCTCGTCCGACAGCATAAATTCATCAAGGAAGGTGGTTTCAGGGGGTTCTTCCTCAACCGGAACATCCAAAATCTCGTTCAGGATGGTTGAGGCACTGAATGTCCCGTTTCTGACAGCCTGCAATCCCTTGTGAGCAATGATGTTGTCCGGATTAAGGGCCAGCACATTTTCCAGACAAATTTCCCGGTCCTCGTCGTCATCCACAACTGTGCTCAGCCAGAGCCAGACCTCTTCGTTATTTTCGTCCTGTTCCAGCAGTTCTTCCAGGATATGGCGACCGGTGGCCGGGTCGCCTAGCCTGATAGCCTGGATTGCTTCTTCGATGGATGGCATAAAGTTGCTCCAGAGCGGGAAATTCGGTTGACAGCAGGATGGGGTATTTCAGACGGTGAAACAAACGGGCCAAACCGCTCAGATTACCCACTGCAATTATAGCATCAACTCTCACTCTATGACAAGTGAGGCAAGGATACAGGAAGCTATCCGCCAGAGTTGAGGAGTCGGGCGGAGGATGATATAATTGGAGATTGGAGATTGGGAGATTGCTTTCTAACTTCCGCCTTTTTCCTTCATCCATCATCCATCCTTTACATGGGGAGTGCAATCGGTGAAACAGGAAATCTTGTACGATGAGTGTCCGCTGTGTGTTCAGGGGCAGGTCAGTCTGGATACGTCAACCGGTCGCTACGGGTGCGACCGGTGCGGCCTGACATTGCAAGAACGGTCCCGGCTGGGAATTTTCCGAAAAGGTCAGTTTGGCGTTGTCAGCCTGGGGCAGGGGCAGTATTCGCTGGTTGACCCGGTTTTGAAGTCGCTGTCATTGAAGCCGGAGCGGCTGGAGATTGTGCTGGGCAATATGTATCCGGACGATGCCCTGGCGCAGATTGCCGCCGGCAACCTGGAGGTTATCCGTCCGGTCAGAACGGTGCTGGCCCAGATTTTGCTGGAACAGCTTCACGAGACTTGCTACTTTCAGGTGCAGGGACTGCGCGAGGCCCACGGACAGCCGCTGACCGGGGCCAGCAGTTACCGCCCGGCAGGTCCGGTGCCGCGGGACGGTCTGGAGTGGCAGAAGCAGGGCAATTTGTTCGGCACCACCAAACATCTGGTCCTGCCCAGCAATACCTTTACCTTCATCCGCCTGGACCGGAAGCTCGCCGCGGTGCAGGCCTTTACCGATGGGGTTGCTCTCCAGCGAAAGGGTGAGGATTACGCCACCTACTTTGTGGGCTGTTACCCGCACGAGGCCGCCCTGGTCGCCGCCTTTGTGCTGGGCAAGCTCCCGGCCCTGCGCGGGGAGTCATCATAAGCGGCAGTCATTACAGAAACAGGGCGACCGGCCGGTCGCCCTGTTTTATTAGAAATCACGCCCGTTCAGGCCGTCGTCATCGTCCAGCAGGTAGTCAAAGAACTCGTCATCGTCCGGGTTGTCCGGGTCATAGCTGAACATATCCAGAACGCCGGAAAACAGGTTCAGCTCATCCAGGGCATCCTCCGCGGCAAAGGCAACCGCTTCATTCTCGCTGTCTGCCAGCGATATGAGGGCGTCGCGAGCCTCGTCGCCGCCGATTTTCCCCAGCGACCAGATAGCCATTTCCTGAATTTCAATATCCGGGTCCTGACGGGCCAGCTCGACCAGGCGGGGGACGGCCTTGCGGGCTTCCAGTTCGCCGCAGGCGCGGGCCGCTTCGTAGCGAATTTCGTTGATGGGGCTGTCCAGTTCTGCCAGCACCCGCGGCAGCCAGCGGCTGTCTGCACTGCGTCCCATCGCAAACACCGCGCTGACCCGCATTTTTACGTTGTCGTCGTAGTAGGCATTTTCGATGATTTCGGGGATGCCTTCCTCGCCGGAAAACGCAATCGCTTCGACGGCCCGCCGCCGCACTTCTATATCCTCGGTGGGAGTGCGGATGATTTCCAGCAAAGCCTGCTCGATGGGGGCCACATAGGTCGGGTCCAGCTCCTCGATTTCGCGCAGGTAGATGTATTTGCTCAGGGCAGTGGCCGCGGCGGCCCGCACGTTGACCGCCTCGTCGGTCCGCAGGATATGCAGGAAGGGTGTAATCAGGGTCGGGCTTTCGTTTTCCCACAACCCCTGGATAGCCGTTTCCCGCACTTCTGCATCCTCGTCACCCAGGGCCAGCATAAACACCGGGCCAAAATCCACCTCAAAATTGACCTCGGACAGCTCCATCAGCTCCTGCATAATGTCCCGCCGCCGCTGGATGGCAATAGTGGGCCACATCTCGCGAAACGCATCCAGCATTTGCCGGTCCATCTTAGAAAGGTGGTACAGCAGGCTGGTATGGAGCACTTCATCCGTAGCCAGTGTTGTCAGAACATCTTTGAATGTTTTTGCCATAACACCAATCTCCCTCACTCCTGCCATAGAAAGGTCGCGTGGTCGCTTTCCGGGCTGACCGGTTTACTGACCTTCTGTCCCTCGGCATTCTCGGTGACTTCCTCGATAAACACGTACCACTCGTACTGGCGACCGGTTGACAGGTCGGCCAGGCCCCAGTACTGCTCAGGGGGTACAATCCAGAAATTTTCTTTGACATTGGCCCCGCCGTAAGCCGGCTGACCGTCCTGCATCCATATCAGCCGCACGGCGTACCATTCATTTGGACCCAGCGGTCCCATATCCTGCCAGCGCAGGGTCAGTTCCTCGTTCTGGCTGTAAACCCGGTCTTCCAGCGGCCCAATCAGCACCGGCTTGCCGTACCGGAATTCCGACGTAGGGGTCGGCGTAGGGGTGCTGGTCGCTACCACCGCCGGGGCCGGGGTCGGAGATGGGGTGGGCGTGGCGGTCGGCGTGGGTGAGGGCGTGGCCGTAGGAACCGGCGACGGGGTGGCCGTGGCGGTTGGTGAAGGCGTGGCCGTGGGCGACGGCGTCGCGGTCGCGGTGGGGGTAAAGGTGGCCGTAGGGGTGAATGTTGGCGTCGGCGGGCTGACCAGCATCACCGCCTGTTCTACCCCACGGCTGATGGTCGACCAGCCCTGGAACAGGCCAAAGCCCAGCCCCAGCACCAGCACAGCTCCCAGACTGACCCGCACCAGCGGGAAGGGTCTCGGTTCCAGGTAGGCCCCACAGTGGGGGCAGGTCGCCAGGTAGCTTTTGGCCTTTCGCCCGCACACCCGGCAGTGAATAGTTTTTGACCGGGAGGGGTGGGTCTGCCCGCAGTGGGGGCAAACCGCCCACTCCGGTTTTACTGGCTCACCACAGTTGAAGCAGGTCGGATGGGTGGTCATAGGTGTCCGTCTAGAACAGATTGCCCCAGTCGATGGTGGGGATGGGGCTGTTTACGTCGTAGTAGCTGATGACCAGCATCAGGGTCAGCAAAACCGCCAGGCCGATAAAATGGATGGCCCCTTCTTTTTCCGGCGGCACCCGTTCTCCCCGGATGGCTTCGATGATGATGAACAGGATTCGTCCCCCGTCGAGGGCCGGGATGGGGAGCATATTGGTGACGGCCAGAGCCGTGCTCAGCACCGCAGTTAGCCAAAACACAGGGAACCACCAGCTCATTTCTACTGCCGCCTGCACTGCGGAGCCGGTCTGCTGGTAGATACCTACCGGTCCGGTAGGCCGGGCCGCTTCCGCGGGGAACACGTTCTGCATAATGGCAATCGGCAGGTAGAAGGTCAGGGTAACAAAGTTGCCGGTCTGGGCAACGCCTTTCACCATCGCCTGGGGCAGGGGATAGTAGGTAATTTTGTTCTGAATGCCTTCGTAGGAAATGGCGACCCCCATTGCACCCTGGTTTTCCGGCGGGTTGACCCGCGGAGTCAGCCGGGTGGAAATACGCTGGCCGTTCCGGTCCAGGTGAAGGGTGATTTCCTCCCCTTTGTGATTACCCACGTAGTACACCAGGTCCCCGGCGTACTTGAACTCCACCTCGTCTGCCCCCACGATAATATCCCCCGGCTCAAGACCGGCCCGGTCTGCCGGCGTATCCTCGACCACGTCTGTGATGACTGTCTGGGCAAGGGGAGCCTCTTCGCCGGCCAGGTTTATCCCCGTGACCGGCTCCGGCACTCCCGACATCGCGGTCAGGGTAAAGAAGACCACCGCGGCCACCAGGTTCATCGCCGAGCCGGCAACCAGCACGGCAAACCGCACTTTTTTGCTTTTGCTGGCAAAACTGCCGGGCGCAGTGGGGTCTTCCTCGCCCAGCATCCGCACGTAGCCGCCGATAGGTATCCAGTTGATGGCATATTCTGTGGGCCGCTCCAGCGCGTCGACCCGGTACATTTTTTCGCGGGGAACAGGTACTGCCGGGGCGCGTCGGGAAAAGAGGCCAAAGAAACGGGTCTCGCTGTTGCGGCGCGGTTTCTTATCATCCGGCAGTTCGGCCAGCTCCAGCCGAACCACACACGGGCGGCCTTTTTCGTCGGTGGACAGCTCCGCGTACACCTTGGCGCCGGGGACAATGTTTCTGGGCAGGTTCACCTTGCGTCCAATGACATACTCCACCCCATCGAGGGTGATTTTGCCCTCTTCCTGCCACAGCTTGACCGCCCGCGGCGGGAATCCAATGGCAAACTCCTCCACGATGATGCCAGACCGCTTGGCAACAATAAAATGTCCCAGTTCGTGTACAAAAATCAGCAGGCTTAATATCAGAATAAAAGCCAGGGGAGTTAACAGGTCCAATCTCTGCGTCCTTTCAGTAATAAATCTTCGATTCTGGGGACATTATACCCACGCCGATAGCTCTTGCCAAGATAAAGGATAGGGGATGAGGGCAGAAGCTACGCCGCGGGGACCAGCCGGGCCGGGCCGCCAGGGCCGCTGGTGATGACCCGCTGAACGCCCGGCACGCGCCGCGCCCTGGCGGCAACTGCCTCAACGGCCCCGGCAGGGCAGATGCAGTGCACGTTTGGCCCGGCGTCGATGGTGAAGTAAACCGGTATGCCGTCCTCGCGCCACTGCTGGACGGCCAGAATGAGGGCCATTGTGGCCGGTGTCCAGTAATACAGCGGCGGGCGACCGGTCATCATCACCGCGTGCATCATTACCGCATCCTCCTCGATGACCGGCCCCATTGCCGCCAGGTCGCGGGCCAGAATGGCCTGCTGGCAAACTTCCACCCGCCGGCCTGCTCCGGCAATGCGGGCCGGGTGCAGGTCGCTGGTGGCGGCCAGGGGGTGTCCCCCCGACGAGCCAACCTGTTTGTGGGCCTCGCTGACCACGGCGACCACGTCCCACAAGGCCCAGTGCTCCGCCGGGGCAATACTGACGGCCACGGACGACTCGTCATCGCCGGTGTCCCAGCGGCAGAAGCCGCCGGGCACCGACCGGCAGGCAGAGCCAGACCCGCGGCGGGCCAGCCGGGAGAGGGCGGCCTCGTCGCGGGGAAGGCCCGCCGCGGCAGAAGCGGCCAGGCTCAGGGCGGCAAACGCCGCCGCGGATGAGGCAATCCCGGCCCCCATCGGCACATTGCTGACCGATTCCACGCGGGCGCGGCTGTGCAGACCGGACGCCTGCCGCACCAGGTCCAGAATTTTGCCGACCCGCGCCAGCGCGTCGCCGCCGGCTTCCGTCTGGTTGATGGTCAGCGTGTCGGCAGGCAGGGTGTCGTCAAAGGCTACCGTGGTCACGGTGGTGAACGCGGCCAGGTTCATCGACAGGGACGGGTTGGCCGGCAGGACCATCTCATCGTCCTGGTTGCCCCAGTACTTGATAAAGGCAATATTGGGATGTGCCAGCGCGGTGGCGCGGCGCTCCTGTGCCGCCCGGCGCCAAAGGGTTTCCTGTTCCGGCAATTGAGTCACCTCCTGTGCATAAAGGATGAAGGATGAAGGCAGAGGGATGAAGGATGTGAGAGATGGGAAGTGGGATAATGTCGCTTCTTGCTCCCTGCCCCTTGCTCCCTATTCGCAACCTCCCATTGTTCTTCCTAAAAAGTCCAGGGCAAGCTGGTATACTTCCGGGGCGTTGCCCTGCTGGTCCATCAGGTAGTGGCTGGCCTGGTCGAAAAAGTGGGTCTCCACGACTACTCCGGCTTCGACCAGCCGTTCGGCCAGAAATTCGCTTTGCCGGTAGGGGACCACTTCGTCGCTCCGGCTGTGCAGGAGGGCCAGCGGGGGAAAGTCCGGACGGACGTGGTAGGCCCCGGAATACTGCCAGTACCGGAGCGGCTCACGGTGCGGCAGGCCCAGGGCAATCAGGGCCTGGTCCAGACCGTAGGGCGGGTGGTAGGTGCCCATCTCCAGCCGGTGACGCAGGTCGAACAGGTCGCTGGGGGGACCAAGCAGAAGCGCGGCCCGGAAGGCCGGGTCCCGCTCCAGGAGGCGGAGGACGTGCAGACCGCTGTAGCTTCCGCCCAGCACGGCAATGCACCGGCCACTGCCGCCCGGAAACCGGCCCTGACGGGCGAACATCACCAGCCGCTCCAGTTCGTCCACATCAGCTTCCAGGTTGAAGGTGTAGGCGGGGCCAATCGCCAGCACGGCGTAGCCGGCTTCTGCCAGCGGCAGGCTGGCACACTCCCACAGCTCTGCCGGGCCGGGGTAGATGGTCAGCAGGAGGGGAAGCTGGCTCTCCGGCAGGTCGGGCAGGTAGTACAGGGTGGTCTGGTTGGGCCGCCCGGCATTGTCAAACTGCACCGTCCGGCGGACGGCGGTACTGGCGATGGGCTGGTCGCAGGTCAGGCGGGTTGGCTCACCCAGGATGAGATTGTGGCTTGGGGCCACCGTTCGGCGAACCGCCGGCGGCAGGGTGATGGTAACGGTGCTGGTCTGCTGGCGGCGAATGGCGACGCGCCCGCTGACCGCACTTTCGTAGCCGGGGGCGGCAGATACGGCCCGGTACACGCCTGCCGGGATGCCGGTCAGTGTGACCTGCCCCTGTGCATCCGTCCGACCGGCGTGAAGCGCGGCGTTCCATTCACTGACGGCCAGCCACGCCCCGGCAATGGGCCGGCCCTGCGGGTCGAGCACCTGGCCCGTCAGCGTACCGCGGCCCGCCACTGCCGGCTCACCGGCCAGCCCCCACCACCAGCGCAGTCCCCGGTACAGCAGAACGTTCCGCGCCGGCCAGATGGATGGATGGTCGGTGGTTGCCAGCCAGCCCAGCCCCACCAGCAGGAGCGCGGCAGTTATGATGGCCCACCTTCGCTTATTCTCTTTCATCGCCGGTATCTCAGCCGTCCACGAATAAAACACGAATTCACGAATAACTAACGTCGCCGGCAGTACTGGTAAGCAGGGCGTAACTGCTCAGATTTTGCACGCTGTTCCGGAAACCGGCTTTTTCCCTGGTACGTTTTGCGTCCGCTCGTCCATTCGTCCATTCGTAAATTTGGGTATTCGTGAAAAATTCGCGGACGGCTGAACAGTATACAAGTTACCATCGCCGTCTGCCCTGGATTATAGCATAGATGTGATGTTTGTCATCCTTTCTGACGAAATTTGTAACTATCATTGCGGCTGATTTCTGGTATAATAACAGGTAGCAGAGTAGCAGAGTAGCAGGGTAGCAGGGTAGCAGAGTAGCGTAGCAGAGTAGCAAAGTAGTAAGTTGGGCGGCTGAACAATGTTCAATTGAAAACGTAACCCGTAAGAACGGAAAATTACGGGTTACGATTTACGTTTTACGTGAGATGGCTGGAATTGATGGCTCTTTGCCGGATTTTTCTCTTGGCCTGAATAGCTACAATCAAAATAACTATTTTGCCTATCAATCATATTGACTATAATTATAGTTAATATGGCCGCATCGAAACAACCATTCGAACTTGTTTACGACCAAGAAATACGCCAACATTTGGCTGCTATTGAACGCAAACATCATTCGCTCATTCGTCAAACCATCACTGAACAATTGACACACGAACCGAATATTGAAACTCGTAACCGTAAACCGCTAACAAGTTCAGCAGAATTTGGAGAAGCAACCTGGGAAATCCGTTTTGGTCCAAACAATCGTTTTCGAGTATTTTATCGGACAGATGAAGCTAAACAAGAAGTGCGAATTCTGGCTGTTGGAGTTAAAAAAAGAAATGAGTTATGGATTGGTGGAGAAAGGTTTGAATTATGAACATAGTTTCAATTGCCGATGCAAAAGCGCGACTGAGTGCATATATAAGGGAAAGTAAAGAGACGGGGCCGGTTATAATAACCAGAAACGGACGTCCTGCCGCCATCTTATTGCCGGTGCTGGATGAAGATGATATAGAACGATTACTCTTAGCCTATAATCCCAAGTTTCGCCAATTGATAGAGGCGGCAGAGCAGCGGATTGAAGAAACGGGAGGTATCCCCCACGAGGAATTTTGGCAATCTGTGGAGGAAATGGGAGTTAGTTCATCGTGATGTATGAATGGTTTAGTCGCATCCCGTATCCTTCATCCCTTCGCCTTCTGCCCTCATTCTTTACAAACTAAGGAGGCAACTCATGAAAGTATGGATTGACCGCGATTCGTGTGATTCCAATCTCTCGGCCTGCCTGTCCTGTTTTGGGGAACTGGTTCTGCGTGGCAAAACCGACCGGGGCTGTATCCTGGACTGGGAGGACGATGGGACGGAAGATGTTACCGTTTACATGCGTTCAGAGGGAGAGGAGCACGGCCCCTACGTCATTCCGGCTGACCAGCGGGAGCTGGTTGCCTACGAAGGCTGGGATAAGTTTGTCGATTTTATCCCGTCCTTCCGCCGCAACGAGGGCGTAGACCGGACAGAGAAATAACCTGCTGTCTACCTGAGATATCCCGGATGAAATTCCCTGCAGAGAAAAACCAGCCGTCCCGGTATATAATTGATGTGTTTGTGCTGGTGGCAGGGGGAGTCCTTGCCTACGGGCTGGCGCGGCGTTTGGAGCTGTTTGAGTGGTTTTATGATTTCAGCCGGCGTCATGAAGCCTGGCAGTTAGACGAACTGCTGTCGGTTTTGATTGTCCTGTCTGTCCTGCTGGGTGTTCTGTTTGCCCGGCACTGGTACGAAACCCGGCAGTTGAACCGGAGGCTCCAGGCCGCGCTGGACGAAATCCATACCCTGCGGGGAATCATCCCTATCTGCTCTCACTGCAAGAAGATTCGGACGGATGAGGGCTACTGGCAGCAGTTAGAAGTCTACATCAGCCG
>RFJV01000310.1 GCA_003694775.1 Chloroflexota bacterium
CTATGCCGGGCCCATTTTCTGGGGCATAGGGATGCCCCAGCTACCATGATGCTGTAGGCGGATATCCTATTTGCCCCCAAATTGAAACGCACCCAATGGTTAGGCTTGCGGAGGGCTTTATCTTTTTTCCAAAGGATGGTATAATGATTATGTTTAGATGACCCTCTGAACTCTTACCAGCGAGGTGGGCGATGATGGCACGGCGACAATTCAAACCAGCAAGCCGGGTTGCATTGGCGGCGGCGGTTCTGCTGTTCCTGGCGGGCAGTCTGCTGTTTGTTCTGCAGGCCCAGGCCCAGGAGGGGGATGAAGCACCAGAAGGACCCATCCCCGGCGAGGCCAATCTGGTGCAGAACGGTAATTTTGAATACGGCTTCTACACCGTCCCGGAGCTGGGTTTTGAACCGCCAGACGTGGGGCATGTCCCCAACCACTGGCAGTGGTTCCGCAACGAAAAGTACGGTAAGTACAACATTTACAACAACGAGGGCTTTGGCCTGGTCTGCCCCGATGACCTTTCCAGCGAGACCAGCGGCAAGAACTCTCTGTCCATCCACATCCAGTCTACCGACGAGTCGGACGCGCGGTTGGGGGTCTACCAGACCGTACCGGTCACGCCGGGGGTAGATTACCTTTTCTCCATCAGCGGGACCATCCAGGTTCAGCCGGGCGGCTCCTCGCCGGACATCAACCACCATATGCTGGTCTACTTTGACCACACCGGCAATACCGACTGGCGCGCCATTCCCCACGAAAAATGGATACGCATCCCCTGGAAAGAGCAGGAGCTGGAGTTTGAAGTCAGCGGGCCAAACGACCCGGACCTGGCCCAGGTGGAAGATTACTACCAGGTTGTCCGGGCCAAATCGGACAAACTGACCATCTTTCTGATGGCCTGGCGGCGGTGGGCCAACTGGCGCACCGGCATCTTTACCCTGGACTGTGTGTCGCTGGTGCCGCTATCCGAAGTGGATGTGGAAGCCATTCTGCCCCGTCTGAGCGACCTGTCCGCGCCCACGGTAGACGCGGCGCTGGGACAGGAACCGGCGGTACAGCCGGCCGCGGCCACCCAGCCCGGCCCCTCACCAGACAGCGAGCCTTCGGGTGAAACGGCGATTATTCCACCCAGCGGGGGCATCCTGGAAAAGGAAAGTACAGCCTGGCTGGTCGGTGCGGCCGCGGTGCTGGTCATTGCCGGTCTGGTGGCCGCGGGGGTGTGGAACTCGCGGCGGAGCTAGTAGGCATACATATCCACCAGGTTGCCCTGCGCGTCCCGCAGGAAGGCCGTATCCGAATCGTTGTTCCACACACTCTCGTTTACCAGTCCCCAGTACAGGGCGGTGCTGGTATCCTGTCCTGTGCCGGAGTACAGCCGCACCTTTTCTCCCGGCAGAAGCACAAAATCGCCAAAGGTATAGATGTGGTTGGCCTCGTCCTTCAGGGTGAAGCCGCGCATCTGTACGGCCTCCTGCCCCTGGTTGGTAATTTCGACCCACTCCCCATTGGGATTCTCGTTGTCCTTGCCGGGCGCGTTGGCCTTGAGGCCGGTAATCTTCAGCGCCACCGGCGCCGCGGCCCACAACCCCCGACCGGCCTCCCGTGCCTCCCGTTCCGCCTGTCGAAACAGCGATTCATACTTCACGTTGGGGGGGATGGTCAGGGTGTTCGCGTACCCCTGCCGGACAATCTCCAGGTTGACCAGCACATCATCGGCCCAAACGTAAGCCAGGATGCGCCCGTACTGGTCAAACGATTCGACATCTCGCTCCAGACGGATAGTCCGGTCGGCGATGAGCCGGCGGTTGGCCTCGGTGGCCTCGCTGTAAAATGGCTGGCCCCGCTCCGGCGTGTTGATGCCGATGTACCGCACCTTGCGACCGTCTGCGAGCTGGATAGTATCCCCATCCAGCACCGAAGAAACCACCACCGTTTCCAGACCGTCAGGCCGCGGGGGACTGTCTGCCGCGGGCGATGGTGCGGGCGGCGCGGTCGGCCCGGCAGTTCCCGGCACGGAGCAGGCGGGGGTCAGTAGAATCCACAGCCAGAAAAGCAGAAACAGGGTGCGTCGGGTCATCATTTTCGGCTCCAGGTTCGAGGATAGAAAGCATTGTACCGCCGCCCACCTGCCGCCGTCAAAACCGGCAGGTCGTCCTAACGTAACCGGGGTTACTTTCTGCGGGGTGTCGATGTGGTATGATGCTGGTGGGAAGCGCGGCTACGTGTCCACACTTCCGGGAGGAAATTACAATGAAAATTTTGCTGACAACCATCCTGGCCGGTCTGGTGTTGACTGCGGTGGCCTGCACCCCGAACCGTCTGCAGAAAGCCATCCAAACACCCCAACCAGACGCACCGTCCGTGGCCGCACCAACGCCCAGCGGGCGTAATTTACAGCCGCAACTGGGCAACGCCAACATCGACCTGGACGAAGTTGCCACCCTTTTGCCCCCGGACGCCATCCCGGCAATTATGCCGGAGGACGTGCCGGCAATGCTGGTCACCGCCGCCGAAGCCGATGCGGCAGGGATGGAGCCATCCACGCGAGTGTTGGGGGTCAGCATTAACGGCGAAAGCCGGGCCTATCCCATCCCCTTTATGAGCGGGCACGAAATTGTCAATGATGCGGTCGGCGGCAGGCTCATTGCCGCCACCTGGTGACCGCTCTGCTACACCGGCATCGTGTATGACCGGAAAATTTCACCAGACCGCACCCTGACCTTTGGGGTTTCCGGAATGCTGTACCGCAACGGCCTGGTGATGTATGACCATCAAACAGAAAGCCTGTGGAGCCATATTCTGGGGCAGGCCATTGCCGGGGAACTGCGGGGCGTCCAGCTAACTTTTCTGCCGTCGCTCCACACCGACTGGCAAACGTGGCAGGACCTGCACCCGGATACGCTGGTGATTTCTCCGGGGCTGTATGGGCGAGACCCGTATGCCAGCTACTATGTCAGCGGGCAGGAGGGGGTAGTGGGTCGCGGGCCGTTTGGCGGCGGTCCCAGCCGGGATGACGATATTCACCCCAAGGCGTACGTCATCGGGGTGCGGCTGGGCGGTGAGGCACGGGCGTATCCTTTTTCCATACTGGTCAAAGAGCCGGTCATTAACGATGCGGTCGGTGGTGTGCCGGTGGCCCTCTTTTTCGACACGCAAACCCTGACCGGCGCAGTTTTTGACCGCCGGCTGGGCGATGGAACCACCCTCACCTTTGAGCCGTCCATTGCCAACCGGCGGGTCAAAGACACGACGACCGGTAGCAGGTGGGACATCTTTACCGGTACTGCCCTCGACGGCCCGCTGGCCGGAACCCAACTGGCCCAGGTTCCCGCCACCTACGCCTTTTGGTTCGGCTGGATTGACTACCACACCAACAGCACCGTCTACGGCGTACAGCGGTAGCTTCAGCCAAAAACTCATTGCCCAACAAAACACCGGCTTGCTTGCGCACTCAAACTGGCCTATACTCCCCTTGCCATCTCTTCACAGGTGCTGAACCAATGACCATCCTCACCCTGGGAGCACATCCCTCGCTGGAAAAAACCTTTGCCATCCCCGGCTTCGAGACCGGGCGAGCCTACCGCATCCGTGAGGCCGTGGTCACCGCGGGGAGCAAGGGGTTCAATTTTGCCCGCGGTGTGCGGACGATGGGCGGCCAGGCCGTGGTGGTGACTCCGCTGGCCGGGCACACCGGACACCGGGTGTCGGAACTGGCCGCGGCAGAAGGGCTGGCCTGCGCCGAGGTCTGGGTTCCGGGCGAAACCCGGCAGGTCATTAACCTGGTCAATCCGGAAACCGGGGAGAACACGGAACTCATCGAAAACGGGCCGGCTATCGGCCCGGCGGAGTGGGGCAAAATTCTGACCTGCCTGGAGGCGTATTTACCGCAGGCCAGGTGTGTGGCTGTCTGCGGCAGTCTCCTGCCGGGTACGCCGGTCGACGCGCTGGCGCAGGTGATGGCCGCGGCCAACCGGGCCGGTGTGCCGGTGGTGCTGGATACTTACGGCCCGCCGCTGGAGCCGGCCTTGCCGCTGAAGCCGGCCCTGCTGAAGGTGAACCACCGGGAAGCAGGCGACCTGCTGGGCCGGGACATCCGCACCCCGGAAGACGCCCTGCAAGCGGCACAGGACATCACCCGGCTGGGGCCGGCGGCGGTGGTCATTTCGATGGCCGCGCTGGGGGCCGGCGGTGTGGACGCCGGGGGCGAAACTTTTGGCTGGCGTGCGCCGGCAGTAAAAAGTCTGAGCGCGGTTGGCAGTGGGGATGCTATGCTGGCCGGACTGGTGGTCAAATGGCTGGCCGGCGCGCCGCTTCGGGAGGCGGTTCGCTGGGGCGTGGCCGCGGGCGCGGCCAACACATTGGTGCTGGGACCGGGTATCTTCCACCGCCAGGATGCGGCGCGGCTCTATGCAGACATCGAAGCCTGGTGACGGGCCAGCACCTCGTCCACGCCGGGGAAGGTCATCCCCAGCAAATTCTCGGCCCGGCTGACCTCCAGCCGCAGGTCCAGCGGTATCTCTGCCGACACGTCCGCGGCCCGGCCTGACCTCAGCAGGTCCAGCCGGTCCACCTGCCAGAAGGCCAGCATACGGCGGGCAAACGCCTCGCGGGTCAGCGGCTGGCGACCGGCCACGTTCAATATGCCGGCCACCGGCAGGTCGACCAGCCGCAGAAGAGCCTCGCAGAGAGTTTCCACCCATACCGGCTGGCGAATCACATCATGGAAAAGGATAAGCGGCCGGCCCGACCGGAGCTTCTGCACAAATCCGGCAGTGCCCCGGTCCATTTCCTCCAGGCCGTAAATCAGGGGGGTGCGGACGATGACCGCCTGGGGGCAGGCCCCGGCGACCGCGGCCTCGCCGGCGGCTTTACTGCGTCCGTAGGCGTTGAGCGGCGCAGGCGGCGCGTCGTCCGGGTAGGGCGCGTGGCGACCATCGTGGACTACGTCGGTGGAGACATGCACCAGCCGCGCCCCCACCTGCCGGGCCGCTTCGGCAAGGTGCCGCGTCCCGTCTGCATTGACCCGCATCATGGCCGCCTCGTCGCCACTGCCGGGGTTGATGGCCGCGGCGTGGATGATGGCCTGCGGCTGAAGGGCCTCCACCGCCCGGAAGACCGCCTCCCGGTCGGTGAGGTCAAGGGGCAGAGGCCGCCCCGCGGTGACCGCAGGAGAGCGGTGGTACGCGGTGACCAGCGAAAAGCGGGAGACGGCCCGTCGGGCCAGATGCCGGCCCAGATAACCGCTCCCGCCGGTCAG
>RFJV01000311.1 GCA_003694775.1 Chloroflexota bacterium
GCCCCGAAATAAATTTCAGGGCTAATAGCTCAAGCGCGCTTTAGCGCGCTCATTGCGCACTTTTTTAGCTGGCTTAAGCGGAATTCTTCTCAGGCGGGTAGTATACCCCGGATTGGGCAGGTTGTCTATTAGGCGGCTCCTAATCTCCTGTCGGGCTGGTGCTGGCCGTTCGGGGGCGAATCTGGTAACAGCAGGCCTCGTCGCCGCGAGCCAGGTGTCGGGTACGGATAACTTCGGCGTCGAGGACTTCGGTCAGCAGGGTCAGGTCGTGGTCGCAGGCGCTTTCGCACCCCGCGGCAACATAAAAGATGGGGCAGTTGGCCTCGCGCAGAATAAAGGTTCCATCCGGGTCGGCCTCCCAGGAGGGCATGTAGCCTTCGGCCTCGCGCAGACGGGTGAGCTGTTCCAGCCGGGCGTCCAGTGTTTGCCCGCTGATGCGGCTCCGGTAGCTCTGGATGAGATGGTCGGTGCGCATGCGGAAAATGGCATCGATGGCCTCTTTGCCGTATAATTCCCGAATGGTTTCCAGGACATTGATAGCCAGTTCCTCGTACCGCCGGGGGAAAAAGCTGGCCGCGGCCTCACCCAACCGGTACACATAGCTGGGCCGGCCCATCCCCCGCTGAACCTCACGGTAGGTCACCAGGTCGTCGCTTTCCAGCTTGGTCAGATGGCGGCGAACCGCCACCGCGCTGATACCCAGCGCCTCGGCCAGTTCGTCGGCTGTCAGCTCCCCCTTTTCCTTTAAAAGCATCAGAATTCGCCGGCGGGTCAGCGGCATATTTTTTTGAATTAAGGCAGTGCTTCCCAGAATAGTATCCATAGGCTTTGCGGCTCCGTTTACATTAGCAGGCTGAATTATAGCACGAATTTTGAAACTTTGCAATATTTAATAACAAAATAGTTGACAAAGTCCCCCGGCCATGTTAGAATACTGCGTGCGTCAAAACAACAGACGATGACACTACAAAAGGCCTCGCCCCAGCACAACCCGGACCGGACAGTCCCGGCTGTATCGGGGCGGCGGCCTAAAAAAGCATAAAAAGGAGTTTGACAGGTTATCATGACATCTTCGTTAGTCATTAAGGATTTGCGGGTCAGCGTGGAAGGCAAGCTGATTTTGAAAGGGCTGAACCTGGAAGTCAAGCAGGGTGAAATTCACGCCATTATGGGGCCGAACGGTTCCGGCAAAAGCACAATGGCCTACGCCCTGGCCGGCCATCCCAAGTACGAGGTGGAGGGCGGCGAGGTCTGGATGGACGGGGTAAATCTGCTGGAGCTTTCCCCCGATGAACGGGCCAAAGCCGGGCTGTTCCTGGCCTTCCAGTATCCCACGGCCATTCCCGGTATCAGTATGGCGAATTTCCTGCGGGCCGCGGTCAACGCGGTCAAAGGGGGGAACGGCAACGGCAGTAAGGGCATCCCCATTGTGCAGTTCCGCAAAATGCTCAACGAGAAGATGGAACTGCTCAAAATCGACAAGAGCTTTGCCCGCCGCTACCTGAACGAGGGCTTTTCCGGCGGCGAAAAGAAGCGGGCCGAAATTCTGCAGATGGCCCTGCTGGAGCCGAAGTTCGCCATTCTGGACGAAACCGACTCCGGCCTGGACATCGACGCCCTGCGGGTGGTCTCTGAGGGTATCAACGCCCTGGTAGGGCCGGAGCGCGGCTTTATTCTGATTACCCACTACCAGCGCATCCTCAATTATGTCAAACCCCATTTTGTCCACGTGATGTACGATGGGCAAATCATCAAGTCCGGCGGGCCGGAGCTGGCCCACGAGCTGGAAGTGACCGGTTATGATGATTTAATTAAAGATGCGGCGGCCAGCTAGAGAGGGTCTAAAGGAGAGAGCAATGACAGAATCATTTGATGTCAATCTTGATGAATATAAATACGGGTTTAGCTCCCCTGAGAATTATGCTTTCAAGGCCCGCAAGGGGTTGGACGAGGAGATTGTCCGCGAAATCTCCCGGATGAAAAAAGAACCGGAATGGATGACCGAGTTCCGCCTGCGCGGCTACCGCCATTTCCTGGAGCGCCCCATGCCCCAGTGGGGTGGCCGGGGGATGCTCAACGAACTGAATTTTGACGACATCTACTACTACATCAAGCCCATCGACGCGGACAAAGCCTTCAAATCCTGGGATGAAGTGCCGGAAGACATCAAGAACACCTTCGACCGGCTGGGCATCCCCGAAGCCGAGCAGAAGTTCCTGGCCGGGGTAGGGGCACAGTACGAAAGCGAAGTGGTTTACCACAGCATCCTGGAAGACCTGGAGAAAAAAGGCGTTATCTTCCTGGATATGGACGCCGCGCTGCGCGAGCACCCGGACATTGTTAAGGAATACTTTGCCACCGTGGTCCCGCCGGAGGACAACAAGTTCGCCGCGCTGAATACCGCGGTCTGGTCGGGCGGCAGTTTTATCTACGTACCGCCGGGGGTGCATGTCGACCTGCCCCTGCAGGCCTACTTCCGTATCAACGCCCGCAATATGGGCCAGTTTGAACGCACCCTGATAATTGTAGACAAGGGCGCGTACGTGCACTACGTGGAAGGCTGTACCGCACCCACCTACTCCACCGACAGCCTGCACGCGGCGGTGGTGGAAATCATCGTCAAGGAAGGGGCACGCTGTCGCTACTCCACCATCCAGAACTGGAGCCACAACGTTTACAACCTGGTGACCAAGCGCGCCCAGGCCTACCGCAACGCCACCATGGAATGGGTCGATGGCAACCTCGGCTCCAAGCTGACGATGAAATACCCCGCCGTTTGGCTGATGGAAGAAGGCGCTCACGGCGAAGTGCTGTCGATTGCCTTTGCCAACAAGGGTCAGCTTCAGGACGCCGGCGGCAAGATTGTCCACGCCGCGCCCAACACCAGCTCGGTAATTACCAGCAAGTCTATCAGCAAGGGCGGTGGACGCACCACCTACCGCGGCCTGATAAAGGTGGCCCCCGGCGCGACCAACAGCAAGAGCAACGTGGTCTGCGACGCCCTGATTCTGGACGAGGAATCTGCCTCCGACACCTTCCCCTACATCGAAATCGAGGAGGAAGACGTGTCTATTGGGCACGAGGCCAGCGTATCCAAGGTGTCCGAAGAACAGCTCTTCTACCTGATGAGTCGAGGTATTCCAGAGGACCAGGCCGCCAATATGATTGTCAGCGGCTTCATCGAGCCAATTGTGAAGGAACTGCCGATGGAATACGCCCTGGAAATGAACCGCCTGATTGAAATGGAAATGGAAGGGTCCGTAGGATAATGACGACACGAACAACTTCACCCCAATCTTCCGACGACAAGCTCCTGCAGGCGGGTGTCTTCACCCGCGGCGACGTGGAAGCCCTCTCCAGCCGGCTGAATGAGCCGGACTGGTTGCGAGAAAAACGGCAGACCGCCTGGTCTGTCTTTGAGGAAACGCCCATGCCTACCACCTCCGACGAGGCCTGGCGGCGCACCGACCTGCGCAAGGTCAAGTGGGACCGCTTCAGGCTGGCAGAGGCCCCGTCGGTGCGGGTCACCCAGACTCTGGCCGACCTGCCGGAGGCCCTGCGCGACGCGGTGGAAGAGAACTTTCCCGCCTCCGGTCGGCTGGTCATCATCAATGGGCAGGTGGTATTCCATTACCTGAAGCCGGAACTGGCCGAACAGGGCGTTATCTTTACCGACCTGAACACCGCCGTGACCCAATACCCGGACCTGGTGCAGAAGTACCTGGGGGCCGAGGCGGTTCCGCCGTCCAGCGGCAAATTTGCCGCCCTCAACAGCGCCCTGTGGCAGAACGGCGCGTTTCTCTACATTCCAAAGGACACGGAAATCGAAGAACCGTTTCAGGCCGCCTACGTACTGGAAGGCGAAGGGACGGCCCTCTTCCCCCGCACCCTCATTGTGGGCGCCCCGTACTCCGTGGCAACTTACATTGAGGAAAACATCTCCTACGGCGAACACGGGCAGGCCCTCAACGCCGGTGTTACCGAAATCTACGCCAACGACGGGGCACAGATTCGCCACGTGGATATTCAGCGCTGGGGCGAAGACGTGTACAACTTCAACGTCAAGCGGTCCGTTGGTCGCAACGACAGCCTGGTCATCTGGGAAACCGGCCAGCTTGGCGGTCGTCTGACCAAAACCTACTACGACAGCGAACTGCCCGGCAACGGGGCGATGATGGAGTTCAACGGTGTGTACTTTATGCAGGGCAAACAGCACCTGGACCTGGACACCCTCATCCACCACATCGGCCTGGCCACCGGCGGCGACCTGCTTCTGCACGGCGCGGTCAAAGACCGGGCACGCAGTGTGTTTACCGGCCTGATTAAGATTGAAAAAGGCGCCCAGCAGACCAACTCCTACCTGAAAAACGAAAACCTGCTCCTGAGCCGCACCGCCCGCTGTGACTCCATCCCCAGCCTGGAAATCGACGCCAACGACGTGCGTGCCTCGCACGGGGCCACTACCGGTAAAATTGACGAGGAATACATCTTTTACCTGATGAGCCGCGGTATTCCCCGCAGTACCGCCGTACGGATGGTTGTGGAAGGCTTCTTCCACAAGGTGTTCGACCGGATGTACAACGAGCGGGTGCGGGAAAAGCTGTTCAACGCGGTATCCGCCAAAATCGGCGACTGAACACACTCACCGGCCGGGGTGCGGCACCGGGGGGAGCCGCAC
>RFJV01000312.1 GCA_003694775.1 Chloroflexota bacterium
AATTACAGCATCAAACCGAGACAGATGCAGTATAACACGGACATAGAAATTCGTCCATTCGTATATTGGCAAACGGCCCCGGCTGTCCTCTACAGGTTCCGCCGGTTTTTCATCCTTCCGCCCTCCGCCTTCATCCTTCTGCGACCTGGATAGCCCGTTTTTCGGGCGGCTGGGCGTCCGTGGCGGCGATGGGCAGGGTGAAGGAGAAGGTTGCCCCCTGCCCCGGCTTGCTTTCAACCCAAATCCGCCCGCCGTGAGCCTCTACAGCCAGCTTGCAGAAGGCCAGTCCCAGGCCGCTTCCGCTTTTTTCCTGGCCGCCGGTGACAAACTTCTGGAACAGGCGAGCCTGAATTTCGGGCGGGATACCCGGCCCCGTATCCGACACCGAAACCACCACCTGGCTTTGCCGCCCATTCTTGCCGGTCTGAGCTTCGGCGGGCTGGTGTATCCGGGCCGATACCGTCACCTTGCCTTCGCGGGGGGTGAACTTCAGGGCGTTGCCCACCAGGTTCTGCAGGACCCGCTCCAGGATACGGATGTCGGCCCAAACCAGCGGCAAGCCGGTTGGAAAATCTGTTTCCAGCCGGACGGCGTTCTGTTCGGCCAGGGGGTTCTGCATCTGGAGGACATCCTGGACAATCCGGGAGACATCGGTTCGCCTCAGCTCCAGGGTTATCCGCCCGCTTTCCAGACGGCTTACTTCCAGAATACTGTTGACCAGCTCCAGCAGGCGGTCCGTGTTCCGAGAGGCCATCTCAACCAGCCGTTTTTGTTCGGGAGAGAGGGTGTGCCCCATCATTTCGACCAATTGAAGCGCACCGGAAATGGCCGTCAGCGGGTTGCGCAGGTCGTGGACCATGGTGTGGGTCAGGTCGTCGCGCAGTTTTTCCAACTGCCGTTCCTGGGTGACATCCCGCAGGACAATCAGCCGGCCCAGCGGAATGCTGCCGGTGGCAACAGGAAGATTGAACCAGTACAGGAAACGATGTCCCACCCGGTATTCGCCTTCCCCTGGGGCTTCGTCTCCCTTCTGCACCCGGCGAAGCTCGGCTGTGGTGGCCCGGACGGCCTCCGGAGCGTGGTGGCGCAGAAGGCCCAAAACGTCGTCCAGAGAACGGCCCATCCAGTCTTCCGGCTGGCCGGGAAGCTGGAGATACTCCAGGGTAGGCTGGTTGGTGACCAGGATACGGCGGTCCATGCTGATGAGGATAACGCCATCGCGGCTGGCGTTAATCAGGGCCGACAAACGGCTTCGCTCATCTTCGATGGCCTGAAACAGGCGGGCGTTGGTCACGGCCACGGCAATCTGCTGTCCGATAGCCGACAGCGTGGACAAACTGGTGGGCAGGTTATCGTGTTTGCGGTAGGCAAACAGACTGAGCACCCCCAGCGTTTGCTGGCGATGCACCAGGGGGATGCCCACGTAGCCGTGTACGCCGGAAGCCTTCAGCGGCGTCGTATCGGCGGAGGCCGCGGCAACGTCGGTCAGGGCGATGGTTTCCTGCCGGTCGAAGACGCGGCGGTGGAGAGTGCCGGGCGTATCTGCTTCCAGGTAGCCCAACAGTTCGCGGGTGAGGCCCCGCTGGACCGAGGTCTTCAGTGTCCCGGTATGCGGGTCAACCAGGCTGACCGCGCCGGCTTCAAATTCCAGCAGTATCATCGCCGAATTGAGGGCCTGCGAGACCACCTCTTCCAGCACCAGCGACTGGCCGACCATCCGGGTGACGGTGTAGAGGGCGCTCAGGCCAGACGCCTGCTGGCGGGCCTCGTCGTAAAAACGGGCGTGCTCAATGGCAATGGCGGCCTGCTGGGCAATACCCCGGCAGAGGTCGATTTCCTCGGCGGTAAAGTGACGCTTCCGCCGGCTCTCGCGCAGTTCGGCATAGGCGATGGTCTCTCCCCGAATCTGGAGAGGAATTATCAAGGAGGTCTGGATACCGGCGGTCTGCATGCTGGTGCGGCGGGCGTCGGGGAGATAGGGGGCATCGGCGTGAATGATGTCGGTTTCGCCATTGCGGAGCAGGGCCACCAGGCGGGGGAAATCTCGCTCCAGGTCAAAGCGGCTGTTGAGCAGAGAAACCTGTTCCTGGGGAGCGGCATCGGGGCTGAAGTACTCGGCCAGCACAACGGCGGTCAGCGTGTCCGGCTCGTACCCGCAGATGGTGGCGCTGGTAACGTCGATGGAGCGGGCCAGCTGTTCGGCCAGATTGGACAGGATGGTATCCAGGTCGAGGGTAGAGGTGATGACCGCGCCGGCTTTCTGCAAGGCCGTTTGGGCCTTGAGCCGGCGGCGGGTTTCGGCGTACAGGTTGGCGTTGTCCAGGGCCAGGGCCACGGCTTCCACCACCGATTCGGCCAGTTGGGTGTCGTCCGCAGAAAACGCCCCGGGCTGAGGAGCGCCAATCGCTACCACGCCGAGAATCCGCTGGCCCCGCCGCAGAGGCACGGCCAGCAGGCTTTGAATGCCCTGCTGAAGCAAATCACCGGCAGAAGGCTGGGCATCCAGGCTGGCAAAATAGCGGGTTTGCCGCTGGGAAAACACCTGGCCTACGGGATTGTCTGCCGCAGGAAAGACCTGTCCGGACAGGGCGGCGAACTGTCCGGTAGCGGTATGGGCCAGCCAGTGCTGGGGCTGTTCAGCCGGCAGGGCCACCAGGATGTTGGGCCAGCCGGCAAACTGGACGATGGTTTCCACGGCAATGCGCAGAACGTAGTCGGGGTCTGTCTGCCCGGCCACGGACTTGAGCACTTCATACAGGGTAATCTGGCGACCGGCCAGCTCGCGCTGGGCATCGAAAATCTGGGCATTACGGACGGCCAGAGCCATCTGGTCTACCGCGGCTTGCAGGAGGTTGAGATGGTCGGCGGAGAAGTAGCCGGGTTGGGAGTGGGTAAGGGTTAAAACGCCCACCATCTTTGTCCCGCTGAGGATAGGCACAGAAACTGCGGCCCGGGTGGGGTCGGTTTGGGCATCGGGCAGAGGAAGCCAGCGGGGGTCGCTGGTGACATCGGCGATGAGGACGGGCTGTCTTTGCCGGGCCACCCAGCCGGCCAGGCCGTTCTGCATGACCTGCCGCAGATTGGGGGTGTATTTTTCCGGCGGATGCTGGCCGGAAACAGGGATATAATAGGTAATGTTCAGCTCCTCATCCAGCAAGATGAGGTTGCCGCCCTCGGCATGGGTCAATGAAGCGGCCACGTTGACCGCATTCTGCAAGGTGGCCTGGAGGGTTGGCTGTTCTGTTGTGGCCCGTGCCACGGCCACCAGGCTTTCAAAAAGCTGTTTCTGCCGGCGAAGGGCCTCTTCGGCCTGCCGGCGGCTGGTGACATCGTGCAGGGTCACGATGCGGCCAATCGCCTCGCCCCGGTTGTCCAGCAGGGGCGAGATACGCAGTTCGTAGCAATATACCTGACCGTCCCGCTCCAGGGTAATCTCGTCGAACAGGTTGGTCTGGCCGCGGTATTTTTCCAGGAATTCGGCGTAGTTTGCCAGCACCCGTTCTACCGGCTGTCCAAAAACCTGCTCCGGCGCGGCGTTGATAATCTGCAGGGCCACGGGATTCAGGTCGACCACCCGGTTTTGGGGGTCCAGCACCATCACCGCATCCTGCAAGCCATCGATAACGGCCCGGCGGGCAACCGGGATAATGTCGAACAGGCGCAGACGGAACAGCCCCCAGGCAAACATCAGCCCGGACAGGGTAAAGGCAAAGGGGGTCAGGTCGAGATGAGGAAGGGGGCTGGCCCCGGAAAGATAGAGGCCGTTTCCCAGCCAGGGCACGGCAACAGCAGTCAGCAGGACCGCGGCCTGGAGCCGGTACAGGTGCGGCGACCGGACCAGCATCAGGATGACGGCCATCGTGCCGATGAGAAGCAGGAGGTACGAGTAGGCAGAATGGACAAAAAACCACGGGCCGTAAGTGATATCCAGCACCCGGAAAACG
>RFJV01000313.1 GCA_003694775.1 Chloroflexota bacterium
ACCAGCGAGAAAAGTTTGACCATCACCCTGACGCCCGACAAACCGGCAAACGCGCAGTACCAGCCGCGGGACACGGTAACCTACCGGGTTAAAGTGACCGACGCGCAAGGCCAGCCGGTAAAGGCGGAGCTGTCGCTGGCGCTGGTCGACAAGGCGGTGCTGAGCCTGTCGCCGGAAACGCCGGGCCAGCTTCTGGCGACCTTCTGGCGCAACCGCGGTCTGGGCGTGCAGACCGGGATGGGCCTGACGCTGAGTATGGACCGGGTCAATCTGGCGGTGGCGCCGGAGGCCAAAGGCGGCGGTGGCGGTTTCGACCAGGGCTTTGGTGAAATCCGCGGCGAGTTCAAGGATACCGCCCTCTGGGTGGCCGATTTTGTGACCGATGAAAACGGCGAGGGCACGGTTCAGGCCAGTCTGCCCGACAACCTGACCACCTGGACGCTGACCGGCAAGGGCGTCACCGCCGCGGATACACTGGTCGGGGAGGGGACGGTGGAGATTGTCAGCACCAGGCCTCTGCTGGTCCGCCCGGTGACGCCGCGCTTCTTTGTGGTGGGCGACCAGGCCCAGATTGGGATGGTGGTCCAGAACAACAGCAGCCAACCCCAGCAAACCATCGCCCGCTTGCAGGCCGACGGGCTGGAGGTCAGCGGCTGGCGTGTGGGCGAGGGCGAATGGCAGTCGGGCGGGGAACCGCAGGTCGCCATCCCCGCCGGGGAACGGGTGCGGATTGAGTACCGGGTGACGGTGCAGAATGTCGAGCAGGTCAGCCTGACGATGGGGGCCAAATCCGCCGCCTACGGCGACGCCCTGACCTTTGACCTGCCGGTCTACCGCTACAGCACCCCGGAAACGGTCGCCACGCTGGGCGTCCTGCCGGAAGATGGTCTGCGGCTGGAAGGGGTGCTCCTGCCGCGGCACTTCGACCCCACCCAGGGCGACCTGACGGTCAGCATCGAACCCAGCCTGGCCGCGGGCATGCGGGACAGTCTGCGCTACCTGGAGCACTTCCCCTACGAGTGCACCGAGCAGACGGTCAGCCGCTTCCTGCCCAATGTGTTTACCTACCGGGCGTACCAGCAGTTGGGAATGGATACCCTGAAGACCGGCCAGGCCGCGGCCCTGAAGGAGAAACTGCCGGGGCTGGTCAGCGTGGGGCTTCAGCGGCTGTACAGCCAACAGCACGTCGACGGTGGCTGGGGCTGGTGGGTGGCCGATAAGAGCAATCCTTTCCTCACCGCTTATGTTCTGCTGGGGCTGGTGGAGGCCAAACGGGCCGGCTTTGCCGTGGACGACGAGGTCATCCAGAATGCGGTCGGCTATCTGCAGTCTAATCTGAAGCCGCCCAAGGATGTGGAAAAGCCGTGGCAGGCCAACCGGCAGGCCTTCATCCTCTACGCCCTGGCCGAGGCCGGTTCCGGCGACCTGGGCCGCAGTGTGGCCCTGTTCAAGGAGCGGGAAAAGCTGGATTACTTTGGCCGGGCTTTCCTGGCGATGGCTATCCACCGTCTGGATGAGGAGGCTTCTCAGGTTGACACCTTGGTGGCGGACCTGACCGACGCGGCCATTGTCAGCGCCACGGGCGCGCACTGGGAAGAGGCCCAGGTGGACTACTTCGCTATGAATACCGACACCCGCAGTACCGCGGTCATCATCGCCGCCCTGAGCCGCATCCGGCCCGACCATCCGCTGTTGCCGCAGGCCGTCCGCTGGCTGATGACCGTCCGCGAACAGGGCGGTCACTGGGAAACCACCCAGGAAACGGCCTGGGCCATCATCGGCCTGACCGACTGGATGACCGCCACCGGCGAATTGGAGGGACGCTACCAATGGCGCGTCCTGCTGAACGGCCAGGAGCTGGGCGCGGGACAGGTGGACGAGACCAACATCGACGAGACCACCCGCCTGCAGGTGGCCGTGGCCGACCTGCTGGCCGACCAGGTGAACCGGCTGGCGGTGGAGCGAAATCCCGCGGCTGGCGCGTCGGCCAGCCCGGGCCAGCTTTACTACGCCGCCTATCTGACCTACTACAAGCCGGTGCAGGAGGTGAAGGCCCTCAACCGGGGAATCATCGTTTCCCGCCAGTACCGGCTGGTAGATGATGAGTCGGGCCGGGCCGTGTCCGAGGCCGAGGTGGGGGATGTCATCCAGGTGCGGCTCACGCTGATTGCTCCTCACGACCTGCACTACGTGGTGGTGGAGGACCCGTTCCCGGCCGGCGCGGAGCCCATCGACGCCAGTCTGGCGACCACCAGCGTGGTAGGCCAGCAACCGGAACTGGTCCGCACCGACCGCCGCAGTCCGTGGGGCCGGGGGTACGGCTGGTGGTACTTCTCCCACGCCGAACTGCGGGACGAAAAGGCAGTGCTGTTTGCCACCTTCCTGCCCAAAGGCACATACGAGTACACCTACACCATCCGGGCCTCTCTGCCCGGCGAGTACCGGGTCATCCCCACCCACGCCGAAGAGATGTACTTCCCGGAGGTGTTCGGTCGCAGTGACGGTGCTCTGTTCAGAATACGGTAATTGTGCTTGTAGGGACAACCCCCTGTGGTTGTCCTGGAGGGCCGTCCACGAACTGCCCCCGAATACACGAATGGATGAATTTACGAATTTACGAACCGCGGATGGCCTTGACGCGTTGACCCGGAATAGTTATAATTTTGCCACCTGACCCAAATTTCATCGAGGAGGTTTGTCGAAATGGCAAAGCAGATTAAAGGTCGCGAAAATGGCCCATACCTCATCGAAGGGACGGCCACTTACGTGGACGCAGACGGCAACGAGCAGACCACCCAGGGAACGACCATTGCCCTCTGCCGGTGCGGCGGGTCGGCCAACAAACCGTTCTGCGACGGTACGCATCGCAAAATCAACTTCGAGGCCCCGGAAATCATCCTCCAGTTGAGCGAGTAAGC
>RFJV01000314.1 GCA_003694775.1 Chloroflexota bacterium
ATACAGCGGCCTTCGCGGTCAAAGGCAAAGATACCGTCCGGACTGCTGTTAACTAACTGTTCAAACAGAATCATCGACACCGATTCTTCCATCAGCCGGTAGCCGGCGGTTTCTGCCCGTTTTCCTGGGCGGCAGACGATAAATCCAGGATTTGTTTCAACAAGGCCCGGATTTTATCTCGCCCGGATTCGGGCAGTGGTTGGCCGGAAGACTGGCCAGTCAGAACCGGCTTGAGCAAACCGGCCAGCTCCTGCGTCCGCTGGAAAATCTGCTCCAGGCGGCGGCGCATTTTCCGTTCTGCCGCCACGGCGTGGGCCATATCCTGAGCATAGCTGAGCATCTGCTTGTGCACCATATCCAGCCGTTTGTCAATGGAAATTTCATTCAGGCGGTTCAGCGGAGGCAGATACATCCGGAAGGTAGAGCCGTGTCCCAGCCGGCTGGAGACGGTCAGCCGGCCGCCGTGCTGTTCCACCCCACTACGGGCGATAGTCAGCCCCAGGCCCAGACCGCCCGTGGCGCGGGTCAGGTGCTCTTCCACCTGGTAGAATTTGTCAAAAATTTTGTCTATTTCTGCTTCGGGGATGCCGATACCGGTATCTTCCACTTCGAGCACCACCGACCCCGGCGGGATGTTCGCGTCCAGGGCCTCGGTGGGGGAAAGCTGGCGGGCACGGACATAGATTTTGCCGCCGGGTTTGTTGAATTTTACCGCGTTGTTCAACAATTGGTAAATCACGCCATCCAGAATGTAGGCATCCCCGCGGACGGTCAGCCCATCGGGGGGAAACTCCACCGTACAGGAGATGTTCTGGGCCGCCATCTTATCCTGAAGCTGACGGACCGACTTCTGCACCAGGCGGTACAGGTCTATATCGGCAATGCTGAGCTGTTTCTGGCCGGTTCGGGCCGTGGTAGCAAACTCTACCAGCTCGTCGATGGTCTTGCGCAGGCGGTCGGTAGACTGCATGACCATGTTCAAGACATTGTTTATCATCGGGTCATTCAGGCGGGACAGGTCTTCCTGCAGAACGCCCACAAATCCCATCACCCCGGCCAGGGGGGTGCGCAGTTCGTGGGCGGCAATATTAACAAATTCATCCTTCAGCCCTTCCAGCCGCTTGCGCTCGGTCATATCGTGGACAATCAGCACCCAGCCCTGGTCTTCGCCCAGCAGGGAGATGTTGAACAGCAGGGTGCGCTGGATAGGCTCCGATATTTCCACTTCCACCGCGGCCAGGGGATGCGGGTCGTTCTTCACCCGGTCGATAGCGGCCTGAATTTCCGCCACGGGCAGAAAATCTGCCAGCGGCTTGCCTACAACCTCCGGGGATTGCTGAAACAGCTTCAGGAAACGCGGGTTGGCCTCCAGCAGAGTGAGCTGATTATCGACCACCGCCAGGCCGTTGGGGGCCATATCGAAAATGGCCTGCAGTTTTTTGGTGGTGGTCTCCAGCTCCTTGCGGCGCTCTTTTTCTGCCGCGTACAGCCGGGCCAGGTCTTTGCCGTAGGCTCTGGCCTGGGCATAGGCCAGCTGAGCCTCTCTCAGGGCATCGTCATTGGTCATCAGGACACACTCCTTTACTCATCGGCGCGGGCAATGAGCTTTTGAAAAGCCTCCCGCCGGCTGGTCGCACCGACCACCTCGTAGCCGGCCTTGATATGACTGCGCACGGTGTTTTCGGAAATGTGCAGGGCCTCGGCAATTTCTGTGGCCGACATACCGTCGATGCAGAACATCCGCATCACCTGCTCGACCCGCCGGGTCAGGTCCAGGTATTTTTTGCCTTCGGGCAGGATTTCCGCATTGCGACCGCCCAGGTAGTTGCTGACCTTGCCAAAAATCAGGCGGGCCACCGTTTCGGTCACCACAAAATTGCCCCGGTAAACCCGCTCGATGGCACTGCCCAGCCCCTCGGCGGCGTCATTTTTCCATACGTACCCGTCTGCCCCGGCCTGCATGGCCGCCAGAATCAGGTTTTCGTCGCGGCTGACCGAGAAAATCAAAATACGGGCCTCCGGGTACATCGCCTTGAGCGGCTGGATGGCGTCGAGGCCGCTTTCGCCGACCGGTTTCAGGTCCATATCCAGCAGAAATACGTCCGGGGCCACCTTAACGGACCTGGCCTTTTCCAGGGCCTCGGTGACGCTGGCGGCCTGCCCGACCACCTCGGTCCGTTCGTCTTTAGTCAGCAGGCTGGTGGTAGCCTGGCGAACAAAAAAGTCGTCGTCGATGATAAAAACCTTTATCGGCTCCATAGCTATCCATCCTTCTGACGCGAAATGGGCAGTTTGATGGTAAATGTTGCGCCCAAACCGGGCCGGCTGTCAACTTCCAGTGCTCCGCCGTGCTGGTCGACAATCAGATGGCTGACAAACAATCCCAGGCCGGAGCCGGCCCCGCGTTCTTTGGTGGTAAAGAACGGCTCAAACAGCTTGCCGATATTCTCCGGCGGAATGCCCATTCCGGTATCGCTGACCCGTATCAGCAGATACCGGTCTTGGGTCTCTTTACCGTTTCTGCCGCTGGTTACGGAAAGGGATATGGTCAGGATACCGCCATCCGGCATGGCATCGATAGCATTCAGGCAAAGATTGATGAAAACCTGTTCCAGCTGGTCGGGACGGCCCACAACAGGCGGTGTATTCGGGGCAAACTGCTTGACCACCTCAATATGGTGGCTGGTAAATTGGGGGCCCAGCAAATCCAGGGCGTTCTGGATGACCTGGGGCAGATAGACCGGAATTTCCATGCTCGATTCCCGGCGGGCGGCGTCGACAAGCTGGCGAAGCATATTGGAGGCGCGGGAAGCAATCTGGGTAATCTGCATGGCAAAATCGGCAATTTCCGAGCAGTCCGGATTTTCGCTGGCCTCTTTGTGAATCAGCTTGGCGTACATCAGCAACGGGGTCAGAATGTTGCCCAGTTCATGGGCCACGGTGGCGGCCACCTGGCCCACAGTAGCCAGCTTTTCGGCCCGGACAAGCTGTTGGGCGGTCAGCTCCAGGCGGCGCTGTTGCTCCCGCTTCTGGCGCATGGTCTTGACCAGGTCGCGAGCGTACTGCAGGGCCTGGGCATAGGCCACACTGTCCGGGTCCGGGGCCTGGGAAGGTGGGGAGCCGGATTCTCCCCCGGACGCCGGGCCGCTGGCCTGCCGGTCTACCCAGGACTGCAGGTTTATCTGGCACTGAAGCAGACCGGTCAGCGCGTCCTCTTCGATGGGCGTTAGCCGGCTCTGCAGAGAATCGGCCAGGGTCATCAGGTGCTGGTTAAACGACTGGCACAGGTTTTTAATCTGCCGGTACTCGTCTGCCTGGAGCATAGGTTATTGCGGTCTCCAATCTCCAATCCCGTGATAATACTATTATACAACATTCGCCCGAACTTTTGTATTCCCCCATTTGTCCCGCCAAACGCGAGATACCTGCAGAAGCACATATTCTGCAGGTATCTCGCACGGCCGGTACAGATGGTTGGGAAATGGGCCGGAATTACGTCCCTCCCACCACCAGCGGCAAGAATACCTGGTACGAACTGCCCCCGCCGGCCTGCACCCCTTCCGAGGCCGGCTGGAGTTCGGAGTAGCCGGTTGTGTCTACGGCCATGGCTTCCAGCGTATGCTGGCCCGCGGGAACACCGGCCAGCGAGATGGTAAACGGCTCATAACCGCTGTCGAATGCGCCGTCTTTGGGCTGGGCCAACTGCCACGGGCCGCCATCCACCCGGTAGCGGACTGCGGCGATGGTCCGGCTGGGGCTGTAGCTGACCCCCTCCACCGCGGCCGCCTGGGCCGACAAGCCGCTTTCCCCGGCCGGCAGGTACAGAACGGTGTTCAGCTCCGGGTCGGCGGCATCCATCTGCATCACCACCGTCTGGGCGTAGGTGTCGGACACGTTGCCGGCGCTGTCTACCGCGGCCACATCGAGCATGTACGCGCCGGGGGCCAGCGGGTCGAGCAGAATTTGAAACGCCTCTTCCACCCCGTCGAACTGGCCGTCTGCGGCCGCGGCGTTCTGCCAACTGCCGCCATCGAGCCGGTACTGAACGCCTGTCAGCCGGTTGATGGTCACGCTGGGGTGGTACGGAAAGGCCGACGGGTACGGGGTTATCGAGGCCGTACCGGTGACCTCTGCCCGACTGCCGTCGGTGCTGACCTGGCCGATGGTTACCGGCAGACCCACGTCCAGCGGGTCCAGAATGTTATCCCCATCGCTGTCGCGCCAGCCGATTTGCCCGGCGGCATACGGGTCGACCGCGCCCAGGGTATACGGGGTAATCTGGCCCCGCATAATGCTGGCGGTGTTCAGGGCGCAGTTGCCGTACTGGCTGTTCTGGTTTTCAACGTACAGATACCCCGACCGCTGGTCGCAGGGCCGGGCGGCGCTGTAGTACTGGTCCAGGGCGTAAAAGATATGGCCCACTTCGTGAGCGGCAACCGCGTCCATGTTTGACGGGCCATAGCCGTTGTTGCCGTAGGTCATCACCAGAAACGGGCCGCCCAGGTAGGCATAGGCAAAGTAGCCGTTGCTGAAGTAGTTATCGGCGTCGTTGGAGCTGTCTACCACAAAAATGGTAAAGGCCCAGTCTGTCTGGTAGGTGTTCCGCAGGGCGTTGTTGTAATCCCGAACGGCGGTAAAATAGGATGCTGACGAGTACCCCAGGCCCTGCATAGCGTCGGCAATCCAGTACTGCTGGTCGTAGTAGGGCCGGGTGATAGGTTCCACGCCGGTCGGCAAGGGATTGAAGGCGTGGTTGTCGTACACAAAGCTCAGGTTGGCCCGCGGCTCCCGGCTGGCCCACCACTCCAGCGCCGATACAATCTCGCTGAAGACCTGCTGTTTTTCGTCTTCGGTCCAGTCTTCGGTGGAGGGGTCAATGGAACCGTCGCTCTCCACCAGGATAATGCCCACCGCCACCGAACCGGCCATAAACTCGCTGGTCTGGTAGTAGCCGGGCGTGATACCGGAACCGCTGGCCGCCAGACCGCCGTCCGGCGGCAGGTCGGGTGGGACCAAGGCATCGTTGTACGGTGCGCCCCCCTCTGCCGAAAGGGTTTCCAGCGGTTCGGCGGGGGCCGGGGCAACCAGGCTGTTCCAGGCCACGGCCAGCCGGCGGGCTTCCGGGCCGTACAGGTCTGCCAGCGGCAGGTCCACCGGACCGGCAGAAGTCAGGGCCACGCCCGGCAGGTCATCCAGGCGAACACCGTCCGGCAGTCTGACCACCAGCCCCCGGTGCGGGAACAGGTGGGCCACCTCTCCGCCCCGCTCCTGCACCGTCTGCACCACCTGGGCCAGCAGGGCCGGGTCGGAGCGGGCCAGCAGAACAAAGACGGTTTCCCGCGTACCGGTCTGGGCGCGGGCGGTGCCGGTCCACCCCCACCAGACCAGCAGAAGCACGGCCAGCGGCAGAAACCACCCTCGCCTGACCCCAATCCGGTTGTCCTTATTTCTTATCGGCAGAGTTTTCATTTTCATTAGCCCCCACCCAAAAATTGACAGGAAAAAATGCCCAACTCTGTTAGCGCCGGAATAACTCGATTTGCCGTTTTTATGCTATCAGAATTTGAACGTCAGCGTGAGACCAGGAAAATGGGAAAGTTAAGAATACAGATGGGGGGAATGAAAAAAACCGGGTTTGCGGGGAGAAGAATCGCACAGATTGGGGGCGGGACAATCCCAAAATTTTTGGGGGGGCTTTTGATTATTTCCGGGGACGTTTACGGCCTGGGGGGAGACGAAGCGCGGCCCACAACTGCCGCAGTTCGGTGGGGGTGAGGTCGCGCCACTGGCCGGGCTGGAGATTACCCAGCGACACCGGGCCAATGGCGATGCGGATGAGCCGCAGGGTGGGATGTCCCACCGCGGCGGTCATATGGCGAACCTGCCGCTTGCGGCCTTCGCGCAGGCCAATTTTGAGCCAGGCCGTGGGCACCGATTTACGGTAGCGGATGGGTGGATGACGGGGAAAAATGTCCGGTTCTTCAGACAGAAGCTCCACATCTGCCGGACGGGTACGCCGGCCCTTGACCAGCACCCCGCGGCGAAGTTCGTCCAGGGCCGCGCCGGTGGGGATGTGCTCCACCTGCACCAGGTACTGTTTGGTCAGCTTGAAGCGGGGGTGAGTCACCAGATGGGCCAGTTTGCCGTCGGAGGTGAGCAGGAGCAGGCCCTCGCTGTCGTAATCCAGGCGACCGGCGGGGTACACATCGGGCAGGTCGATGTAATCGGCCAGGGTGGACCGGCCTTCGCGGTCGGTGAAACTGCAAAGGACGCGGTACGGTTTGCAGAAGATGATGGTGCGGTGGCGGCGCGAGTCGTCCATTGGCCGGATTGGCAGGCTATTCCAGCACCATCCCGCAGACCGACACGAACGAGGTGTTCTGGTGGTCGGCGGGACAGCGGTCGTAAGAGATTACCCGTCCCTGCGAACTGCCCAGGACGCTGAGGGTGAAGTAAAATGGAGCCAGCCCGCACACGTTGCGCGGGTACTGCTCGCGGCGCATAAAGTGGTAGAACCGGGCCGCGTCGCCCTGCGCCAGCACGTCCATCAGAGCCTCATCATCGACTTTCATCCGGGCCTGGGCCACGGCATCCAGCGGCGGCCCGTCGAAGGCGGGGCCGAGGTGGGCCAGGTCGCCGGCGGCCACCACCACGGTGCGCCGTCCGGCGGTTTCCTGCCGCAGAAGGTCCACAAAGCGGGCAAAGCGGCTCTCGGTCTGGATGTCGGCCATGCCGGTCATAAAATGGTGAAAGGAACCGGTCAGCACGGGCAGGACGGCGCACGGTTCTGCCTGCCGAATGTGCTGGAGCCACACCAGAGCCAGCTCGATGGAGTGCTCTCCGCGGTGGTGCAGTTCCTCGGCAAACAGGGTGTCCGGCCCCAGCGCGTCGGCCAGACGGTCTACCAGGGCCAGGTCGGTGGGCATCACGCCAAGCGGGGAGGCGTAGTGCTGGCGGGTGAGGGTCAGGGTGCCCAGGCCGCCGTTGTGGTCCGTGCCGAAGATGATGACCAGTTCGGCCTGCCGGACGGCTTCGGCCGCGCTGGCCCAGACCGCGGCGTAAACCGGGCCGCCGCGCTGGTAGTCGATATGGGGGCTGATGATGCCCCGGACGGTGGCTGGGGAGGCCGGCGGGTCAACCTGGGCCAGGTAGCCGTCCAGCATGCGGCGAAGTTCGTCAGGGTCGGCGGGGTAGGAGGGGCCGGCCAGGGCCGGAGGCCGGTAGGCCGCGGCCCGGTATTCTTCCAGAGCCTGCTGTTTGGCCCGCTGGAAGGCCTCCGACTCCAACAGAAGGGCCTGGTCGAACTGCTCCAGCAGGTTTTCGATGAGGTGCTGGGGCAGGCGCAGACCGTAGCGCACTTCCAGCGCGGCCCGGATTTCCGGGATGGTATGCTGTCCGTCGCAGAGCATAGCCAGCGGCCCCAGGGCCTGAGGCAGAAGGATAACGGCGTCGGTCAGGCGGAGGGGGTCCTGGAGCAGAAAGACCGGCTCCCCCTGGTAGGTGATGTTCTGTACGTTGACATTCCGCAGGACGGGCTTGTAGGTGTGGTTCATGGACAGCTCCAAAAATAGTTGGGGAGTTTATGAGTTGAGGAGTTTGGGAGTTCTGAGTTTCGAGTTTTGCATCCCATATTCCAAATCTTTTGACAGGCAGAGCAGTTGCTCTTAATCTCCAATCTCTAATTCCCAATCTCCATTTCGTATCATACCAAAAGCCGGCGGAGTTGCCAAGCGAAAAACAAAAAAGGGGACACGCGGTTGGCGTGTCCCCGGCGATAGGCGGCAGGTCACTCCGACTCCTGCCACTGCTGAACGACCATCCGGAAAATATCAGACTCGGTGATAATACCGACCACTTTTCCGGCCTCGTCTACCACGGGCAGGCCGCTGATTTTCTTTTCCAGCATTATCCGGGCCGCGTCGCCGATGGTGGCATCGGGGCGGACGGTGACGGGGTTGCGGGTCATAATATCCTTGATTTTCAGCTTTGCCAGCAGGTAGTTGATTTCCCAGATGCTCAGCGAGCTGGCTTCGGACGGCTCCGCGCCGCGCACGTCGCCGCGGGTAACAATGCCCACCAGCTGGCCGTCCTTGATGACCGGCAGTCGCCGGATATTGTTGGTGACCATCAAACGGTGCGCTTCCGGCAGGGTGGTGTCCGGCGTAATGGTGATGACGTTGGGCGTCATCCAATCGCGCACCAGGTCTTTTTTCATTTCATAGCAATCATTGGTTGGGTTGCTGGTCATAATTTTCTCCTTGTTAGTTGGTGAGTTTGTTAGTTGGTGAGTTTGTTAGTTGGTTAGTTTGGTAGTTGGTGAGTTGATGAGTTGGCTTAAAACTCTCTAACTCTCCAAACTCTTTAACTCTTTAACTCCCAAACTCATAAACTCATAAACTCATAAACTCTCAAACTCTCTCTCAAATTCCCAGGTAAGCCGAGCGGATATGCTCATTGCGGGCCAACTGGCGAGAGGGGCCTTCCATTTCTACCTTGCCTTCGGCCAACACATAGGCGTAGTCGCTGATAGCCAGGGCCATCTGCACATTCTGCTCCACCAACAGCATGGTCAGGCCGGCCTTTTTCAGCCGGCGCAGAATCTGGAACAGGTCCAGCACCAGCAGGGGGGCCAGCCCCAGCGAAAGCTCATCAATCATCAGCACGTCCGGGTCGGACATCAGACCGCGAGCCACGGCCAGCATCTGCTGTTCGCCGCCGGACAGGGTGCCGGATTTCTGACCGCTCCGCTCCTTCAATCTGGGAAACATATCATACACCCGTTCCAGGTTCTTTTTAAAATTTGCCCTGGCCCGGCGAGTAAAGGCTCCCATTTCCAGGTTTTCGTACACGGTCATTTCGGTAAAAAGCTGGCGGCCTTCGGGGACCAGCACCAGCCCCTTGGCGGCCTTCTGGTGGGCAGAAACACGGGTCACGTCCTGGCCGTTGAACGACACCCGGCCCTCCCACGGTTTTATCAGGCCGACCACCGTCCTCAGGAGGGTGGTTTTACCCGCGCCGTTGGAGCCGACCAGGGAGGTCAGCTTGCCCCGCTCCAGGCGCAGGGAGACATTCCAGATAATCTGCACTTCTCCGTAGCCGGAGGCCAGGTTTTGAACTTCCAGCACCGTGGTCATATCAAACGTCCTCCTCTTCCCCGCTCAACAGTTTTTCGGCCAGTTTGGGGTCGCCCAGATAGGCTTCGATGACCTGGGGATTGTTGGCAATTTCGTCCGGGGTTCCTTCGGCGATGAGCCGGCCGTAATCCAGTACAATCACCCGGTCCGATACGTTCATCAGGGCGTGCATCACGTGCTCGATGATAAAAATGGTGACCCCCTGCTCGCGGATTTTGTGCACCACCTCGACCATTTCGGCAATTTCGGTGGGATTGAGGCCGGCCAGCACCTCGTCCAGCAGGAGCAGACGGGGCCGGGAGGCCAGGGCACGGGCCAGCTCCAGCCGTTTTTTCTGGGCGACATTCAGACTGCCGGCCAGCATGTCCCGCCGGTCGGCCAGGCCGAGGAACTCCATCACCTCCAGGGCCACCTCGCGGGCCTCGCGCAGGGGAAGCTGGGCGTAGCCGTAGCAGGCGCCGGCCATCACGTTCTCCAGGACGGTCAGGTCGTTCAGGGGGCGGACAATCTGGTGTGTGCGGGCCAGTCCCAGCCGGACTACATTGTAGGGCGGCCAGCCGCTCACATCCACCCCGCGGAACAGCACGTGCCCTTCGGTAGGGGTGTAAACCCCGGTGATAACGTTGAACAGGGTTGTCTTGCCCGCGCCGTTTGGCCCAATCAGACCCAAAATCTGGCCCTGCGGCAGGTCAAACGATACCTCGGCCACGGCCAGCAGTCCACCAAACCGCTTGGAGACATTCTGAACCTGTAGCAGTGGTTGGTTTTCGACATATTGTTGCAGGCTCATTCCAGCACCCTCCACAGCTTTCTAAAGCGGCTTCTCAGCCAGCCCACCACCCCCGACGGGACAAACAGGACAATCAACAGCAACAGCAGACCGGCAATGGCTAACTGCAAATCCTTGAACAGCGGGCTGGTCAGCAGATAACTGCGGATAGACTCGTACGCCGCCGCGCCAAACAGCGGCCCCAGCACCGTGCCCTGCCCGCCCAACATCACCATCACAATCATTTCGATGGAGCGGTGCAGGCGAAAGGCCTCGTGGGGTTCCACACTGCTGTTGCGGAAGAAGAAGAGAACCCCCAGCATACCCGGCACAATCGCCGACAGCACATAGGCAATGGTCTTGGCCGAAGGGGTGCGCACCCCCATTACCATCGCCGCGTCTTCGTCCTCCCGAATCGCCATCAGGCCCAGGCCAAAGCGGGAAAACTTGAGACCATAGCTAAAAATGACCACCGCCACCGTCAGCAAAAAGACCGCCCAGTAGGTCAGCCACTGCATGTTGGCCGCGCCGCCGTACTGCTGGTACACCGAAAAGTCCAGCTCCATCCCGATTGGCCCGCCGAACGGCTGGAAATTGTTGATAAAGGTACGAACCGCCTCGTTCACTCCGATAGTGGCCAGGGCAAAGTAAGCGCCGCGCAAGCGCAGAATCGCCAGGCCCAGCAGGAGGGCCAGCAGAGCCGCCATCAGGCCGCCGGCCACCGTTGCCAGCGAGAGGGGCCAGCCCAGCCGGGAAATCAGATAGATACCGACGTATCCCCCCAGGCCAAAGAAGACGATGTGCCCGAAGCTCACGTACCCGGCGTATCCCAGCAGAATGTTTAGGCTGGAAGCCAGGGCCACAGACAGCAAAATCAGGAACATTGTTTCCCGCGTTGTCCGGGAACCCGTTACCCACGGCAGGAAGCCACCGATAAGGAGCAAGACCAGGGCAATCCAGAATGCAGGGTATTTCCAGCTGTTCATCTTACCTGCCTCCCATCAACCCGGTTGGCCGGACCAGCAGAATCAGCACAAACAGCACAAACTCGATGACCGGCACCCAACTGACCGGCATAAAGACCGGAATAATGCCTTCCATCGCCCCCAGAATGAGGCCGCCCAACAGAGCGCCGGTCGGGTTGCCCAGACCGCCCAGCACCACGATGACGAAGCTTTTCAGCTCGTACGTGGCCCCGGAAAGGATGTTGAAGGAAAAGAAGGTGGCAATCAGCCCGCCGGACAGGGCGGCCAGCATTGTACCGATGCCAAAGCTCAGGGCCAGGGTCTGGGTGGAGGGGATGCCCATCAGTTCTGCCGCGGCCCGGTTGTTAGCCACCGCCCGAATGGCCTTACCCGGCTGGGTCCGGTAAAGAAACAGGTACAGGCCAGCCGCCACCAGAATGGCAATCAGGGCCGCTATCAGGCGCGTCCCCAGCAGAGTCACCGGGCCTAACTGGATGACACCCGAAGAAAACTCCAGATTGCGCGGAGACGTGGTGAAAACGGCCGTCCCCACCCCGATAATCATCATATTCACCGAAAAGGTTGCCAGAAGCGAGGAAAGATGCGGGGCATCCAGCACCCGGTGGACGGCCACAAAGTACATCACCACCCCAAACAGCAGGCCCAGCAAGGCCACTGCAATCAGGGCCGCATAGGGATACAGCCCCAGCCCCCCGGAAAAGAACAAGAGGCTGAACATTCCCAGGGCGATGATGGGACCGTGCCCCAGATTGATAACGTCCATTACCCCAAAGATAAGCGTCAACCCCATCGCGGCCAGGCCGTACACAAACCCTAGCAAAAGGCCATCGGCCAGTGAGGCAAGAAGTTGGTCCATCGTTTGCAGTCCTCCGTTCAATTAAGGATGAGGGCGGCAGGATGAAGGATGAAGGATGAGGGATGAGGGATGAGGGA
>RFJV01000315.1 GCA_003694775.1 Chloroflexota bacterium
ATTAGCTCCCCATCAAATAGCGAATAATCAGGCTGTGGATGACCTGCTCCACCGGGGCCTTGTCATCGGTAAAGACAATGTCGTCCGGGGCAGGTTTGTACTCCCAGTAGCGCGCCGCGGAAAGCTGGCGCTGGACAACCAGTCGGAGGTGGGGTTCCGTCAGGCCAAAAGTATTCTGGGTAAAGTTTGACATCCGGGTAGGCTGGCGGGTGGCAATCACCAGACTGTTGCCCAGCGAACTGCCGTAATCCGGCGTGTCGTAGATATACACGCTGGGGAAGACCGTCTTCATCGTAGCGGCCAGGGCATTGACCAGGCTGTAATCGGTGGCGGTGCGCCCGGCATTGATGGCGACGACCCCGTTCGGGGTCAGGTGGTCGGCTACCTCCTGAAAAAACTCGCGCGTGGTCAGATGAAAAGGAATGTAGGGCGGGCGATAGGCATCCACGGCGATGACATCGTACCGGGCATCGGTCTGGCGGAGAAAGTAGCGGCCATCCTGCACGTGCACGGTCAGGCCGGGGTCGTTCATATCGAACCATTGGCGGCCCACTTCCACAATTTTGGGGTCAATTTCCACCCCGTCCATGCGGATGGGGCCGTAGATGTGGCTGTAGGCTTTGGTAATGGTACCCGCGGCAGAACCGATGACCAGCAGGCTGTTGACATCCTGGGGCGTGAACGGCGGGTTGTTGAAATACGGGGCCACCAGAAAGTAGTCCCAAACCCCATCGACCAGCGGAAAATCGGGCAAAGACGGGTTGTAAGCCGAGTGTATTCCCTCTCCCTCGTTCAGCAGGAGAAGCCGCCAGGTTCCATATTCCGGGTCGGGAACTTCAACCACCTGGATGTAGTTATAGCTGGATTCGGTTTCGTACACCTGTCCGGGGGTGGGTTTGATGGGCCGGTTGGCCTGCCAGATGGTCAGGCCGACCAGCACCAGCGGCATCAGCAGATAAAGCAGGCCCCGTTTGGGTGTGGTCAGAAACAGGCCGCCCAGGCTGACCACCAGCAAAAGCAGGGCCAGGGTGACAAAGGTGAGGCGGGTGCCGATGGTCGGTATGAGCACCAGCACCGGCAGAAACGTACCCACCAGACTGCCCAGCGTACTCAGGGCGTAAACTGAGCCGGCGGTATGCCCCCCGCGCTGAATATCGGTCAGGGCCAGCCGGATGGCAAACGGCGACACCGTGCCCAACAGGGTGACAGGCAGGCTGAAAAGAACCAGCACTGCGACCAGCGCCCCGACCAAAATACCGGCATTCAAACGGACCATCCCCTCGGCGGCCCAGTCCAGAACCGGGGCCGCGGCAAAGGGAATTATCCCAATCAGCAATGCCCCCCAGGCCGTAATCTGGAACAGGGTGCTGAAGCGAGGGTCCCTATCCGCCCAGCGACCGCCCAGTTCGTACCCCACGGCCAGGTACAGCAGAATCAGGCCGATGATAGCCGCCCAGACAATCTGTGAATTGCCGAAGGACGGTTCAAGCAGACGGCTGGCCGATAGTTCCGCCCCCAGGGTGGTCATTCCCGATACAAAAACGGTCAACAGCAGATAGCGGGTTGGTTTGCGCAAGAATACCTCCTTTTGAAAAGGATGAAGGATGAAGGCGGAAGGATGAAGGTTGAAAGTTAAAGGTTAAAGGTGGAAGGTGGAAGGATGAAGAATTAATCTCTAATCTCTAATCTCCAATCTCCTAATTTCTAATCTCCCAATGGATTATAGTCAAAAGAAGAGGAAACGAAAAAGGCCGCCGGACATTCGGCGGCCTGGGAACGGCACAGAAAAAGGATTAGCTCAGATAGTCGCGCAGTTGGCGGCTCCGGCGGGGATGGCGCAGTTTGCGCAGGGCCTGTCCCTCAATCTGGCGGATACGTTCGCGGGTGAGGCCGAACTTTTTCCCCACCTCTTCCAGGGTGTAGCTTCGCCCGTTCTGCAGGCCAAAGCGCAGGCGGAGGATTCTGGCCTCGCGCGGGGTGAGCGTGCTCAGCACATCCTCCAGCTTCTCCTGCAGAAGCCGGTGATAGGCCGCGTCGGGTGGGGTAAGGGCGTCTTCATCCTCAATAAAGTTGCCCAGTTCGCTGTCTTCCTCTTCGCCCACCGGACGTTCCAGGGATACCGGATGGCGGCTGACGCGCAGCATCCAGCGCACCTTCGACGGTTCAATTTCCAGGTGGTCGGCCAGTTCTTCGGGGGTGGGCTTACGGCCCCAGGCCTGTTCAAGCTGGCGCGAAACCTGATGCAGTTTGCGGATGCGGTCGCTCATGTGGACCGGCACCCGGATGGTGCGCCCCTGGTCGGCCAGGGCGCGGGTAATTGCCTGCCGTATCCACCAGGTAGCATAGGTGCTGAACTTATAGCCACGGCGATAGTCGAACTTTTCCACGGCTTTCATCAGGCCCAGATTGCCTTCCTGAATCAGGTCGGAGAAGGGAACACCCTGCCCCATGTACTTTTTGGCAATGCTGACCACCAGCCGGGTGTTGGCTTTAATCAGGTGTTCGCGGGCCAGTTCACCATCGCGCACGTAGCGGCGCAGTTTGCGCAGTTCATCCTCGGTAACAGCGGTACTTTGCTCAAGCCGGTTTAATTTTTTCCTGGCCCGACGGCCTCGCTCCAGCCGCTTTGCCAGCGTAATTTCTTCGGAGGGGGTGAGGAGAGGCACCCGCGCCATCTCCTTCAGATAAAGGCTGATGGTGTCGTCGGCGGCGATACCGCTCAGGTCAAAGGGGTCAACTGCCGGAATTTCCGGCTCGGCAGATGTGCGGGCTTTCAGACGCCGTTCCTCCTCGGCCGCGGCTTCCTCGGCATCGGCGTAGACTTCTATCCCCTGGTTGATAAGCTGGATAAAAATTTCTTCCAGCTGGTCCATATTGTCTTCCGCCTCCGGGAAGACGGCCAGAAGGTCATCTGTTACCACGTAGCCCTGTTCGGCCCCTTTTTGCAGTAGTTCTTCTAACGGATTCTTTTCTGGTTCTGTCATTTGTGAATCATCGGCAGTGTTAAAGATGTTTTCTGCAATCATATTCACCTCAAGCCTCACCCACGGTCGTCAAAATTTTTTGCCGCGCTAACAGACGTTGATGATAAATCAACAACAGGGACTACTGCCCAAATCTTAGCCGGTGTTCGTCAGAATATGGGGATAAGATAAACCAACAATTACAGTCTCAAGTCTTATGCGTGGAGTGTAAAAATTTTCCAGTCAAAATAAGGAATTGTGCGCAAATTAATTAGCCGGGCGCATATCTGGCACCCCGGCTAGGTTGGTCAGGCATCGAATCCAGGTTAATGTGATATTTTCAACAGC
>RFJV01000039.1 GCA_003694775.1 Chloroflexota bacterium
CGAGCAGGTGGTCGACCCGCACATTCTGCCCCTGCCCGCCGACCTGCCGTCTGGCCCCTACCGGCTGGCCGTGGGCCTGTACCACCAGCCCAGCGGACAGCGCCTGCCCCTGGCCCTGCCCCACCAGCCAACAAACCCCGAAGGCCGGCTGGTCCTGCCGGTAGAGATATACGTCCAGAACCCGTAGGATGGGTGGAATAAGGGATACGGGATGAATCTCCTAATCTCCAATCTCCAATCTCCTCATCCCCAATCCCCAAATGTTAAGACCTGCTTGCGAAGAACAAAAAGTCAGGATATACTACTATATGTGAGGCAACGAGGTGTCTATGCGCAAAATCGCCATAGTCGGGTTCAAAGGTGGTATCGGTAAAACAACAACCTGTGTCAACCTGGGGGCGGCGCTGGCCTTGCGCGGCCATAAAGTCCTGCTTATCGACACCGATACCCAGGCCAACCTGGCCGTAGCGCTCGGCATCAAGAAAGTCGACAAGACCCTGTCCGACGTGCTGGCCCGCCGGATTACCGCCGAAGAATGCATCATCCCGGCCCGGAAAAACCTGGACCTGATTCCCAGCGACATCAATCTCTTCAAGGCCCAACAGCGAATGGTCCTGGAAATGGCCCGCGAGGAAATTTTTGATGAACTGCTCAGTGGGTTGACCGGCTACGATTACCAGATTCTCGACTGCGCCCCCTCTGTTACCTTGCTGACCATCAATGCCCTGTCTTACGTTGATGAGGTCTTTATCCCGGTCTCGATGGAAATGCTGGCCCTGACCAGCGTTCAGCAGTTTATCGACTACCTGAAAGAAATTCACACCAGCCTGGGCAAGGGGGCAGAAATTCGCCTCATCATCCCGACAATGTACGACCCCCGCCGAAAAATCAGCGCCAAAGTTCTGAAACTGCTTCAGAAACTGGGGCCGCGAGTTGCCGACCCAATTTGGGTTGATACAAAACTTTCCGAAGCACCGGGCAAGGGCAAAACCATTTTTGAATATGCCGCCCGCAGTCGAGGAGCGGTTGGTTACGCCAAACTAACCGAACTGGTTGCCACAATGCCGCCGCTGGCAAAGAATTCAAAGCATCCGGTGAAGATATAGCGTCGCCTGGGATTCAAATCCCCGGCTGAAACGAAGAAAGCCGGTTGAAACCGGCTCGAAAGCGCGGGTGCAAAGAAATCCAGGGCGCTTCAGCGTCCTCTTGCCTTTCAGCCCGGCGTTTCAACGCTGGGTGAACTACGCATTTACGAGTTTGTATACAGCGAGGTTGAAGCCAATGACGCGCATCATCGCAGTTGCCAATCAAAAAGGCGGGGTCGGAAAAACCACCACCGTTATCAATCTGGGAGTCGCCCTGGCAAAACTAAAGAAAAAAGTCCTGCTGGTCGACCTGGACCCCCAGGGAACGCTGACCGTGGGGCTTGGCATTAATGGCGACGAACTGGAGCACACCATTTATGATGCAATGCTCAATGCCCATATTCCCGCCAAACAAATCATCACCCCCATTAGAGCCTACCTGGACCTGATTCCGGCCAACAGCCACCTGGCCGCGGCAGAAATTGAACTCATCCCCGAACTGCGCCGCGAGCTGGTCTTGCGAAAAGTACTGGAACCCCTCAACGGCTGGTACGACTACATCCTCATCGACTGCCCCCCCAGCCTCAGCCTGCTGACCGTCAATGCCTTTTGTGCCGCCAACGGGGTCATCATCCCTATGCAGTGCGAATATTTTGCCATGCGTGTCATCCAGCTTCTGCTGGACAGCCTGGCCCGGACCAAGGCCCGGCTCAACCCAGACCTGGAGCTGACCGGCATCCTGGCAACGATGTACTCTACCGGCACGGTCCACGCCCGCGAGGTGCTGGAAGAACTGCGCCGCGCCTTCGGCGATAAAGTGTTCGACGTGGTCATTTACAAGAGCATCCGCTTTGCCGAAGCATCGGTAGCCAACAAATCCATCATCGAATACGCCGAAAATCACAAGGGGGCTAAAGCCTACCTCAAGCTGGCCGAACAGCTTGTCGCCCAGGAGCAAGTTGAATCGTAATCCCCCGTTTCCCCCTCGTCGCCAAAAACCAGCCAGACACCACCGCCGCTGGCTGGCCCTGCTTCTGCTCTGCTTTGCCCTGCTGGCGCTGGTCTACAGCCTGACCCTCCCGCTGGGTGAAGCCGCGGATGAATTTGCTCATTTCGCCCTCATCCGCTTCCTGACCGAGCACCGCCGCCCGCCGCTTTCTGTAGCCGAGCAGTACAGCATCAGCGTCAAGGGCGACGCTTCACCCGTGTACCACACCCTGGTGGCCCTGCTGACCCAGCACGTGGACGTTTCCCCTCTGCCCGGCCTGCCCGACCCCCGGCAGAACGTTCGCCGCGCCATCCCCGCCGACCGCCTGCCCTTTAAGGGGCTGTACCACACCGAAGATGAGTATTTCCCGTTCCGCGGCATTGTTCTGGCCTGGCATCTGGCCCGGCTGGTCTCCATTCCGCTGGGCCTCATCACCCTGCTGAGCATTTACGGCCTGGTCCGGCGGCTCTTTCCGCACCGGCCTGCCCTGGCCCTGGCCGCGGTCAGCTTTGCCGCCTTCAACCCCCGCTTTCTCATCACCAGCGCCATCATCAGCGACGACAACCTTGTCCTCCCCCTCATCGCTCTGACCCTCTACAGCCTGACCCGCATCCTCCAGGGCGATTTCCGCCGCCGCACCTTCATCTGGCTGGGTATCCTGGCCGGCCTGGCCGCGGTGACCAAGTACCACGCCCTGACCCTCCTGCCGGTCATCGGGCTGGGACTTGGCTGGCTGGTCTGGCGAACCCCCACCGCCCGCGGCCCCCTCCTCCGCCAAACCGGACTGGCCCTGCTGGCCTTTGCCCTGATTGCTGTTAGCTGGTTCGGCTTTGTGCTGGTCCAGTTCAACCAGGTCGCCCAGATGGGCTGGGTACGGGGTCTGCTGGCCGCTTTTGGCGACCCGGTGATTGCCGGCGGTGCAGGCCGGGCGCTGGCCGACCAGACAGGCCCCGGTCTGGGCTACGAGGCTCCGCTCGGCTGGGGCGAGTGGTTCAGCCTGCTGTTCCGCACCTTCTGGTTCCGCCTGGGACGCGGCCATACCATCCAGTCCCCTCTGACCAACCTGGCCCTGGCTTTGCTGGCTGTGCTGGCCGCCGCCGGTTGGCTGACCCGCCCGCCCCGCCTCCGGCAGGTCAAACAACACCTTACCAACCCGCGCGCCGTCCTGCTGGGCCTTCTTTTGCTCCATCTCCTGCTCTACGCCGGGCTGGTGACCACCCGCTACCTGTCTCTGCCGACCCGCGAAACCGCCCAGGGACGCCACCTTTTCCCTGCCCTGCCCACCCTGGCCCTGCTGACCGCGCTCGGTCTGAGCCGCCTCCTGTATCGACTGCCCCACCCCGATACCCTGACCGCCTCCGCCCTGGCGACCGGCCTGGGCCTGTTTGCCC
>RFJV01000316.1 GCA_003694775.1 Chloroflexota bacterium
CCCCCCCATCTCCCCATCCTCCTCCTCACCCTGACCGCCTTCCTCCTGCGCGCCTGGCGGCTGGACTACCAGAGCTACTGGCTGGACGAAGCCTGGACGGTCTACTTTGCCGGCCTGTCGCCGAGGGAGATGTTCCGCTACCTGCTGACCACCGAAGCCCATCCGCCCTTTTACCACCCCTCCACCATCTTCTGGCGGCAGTTGGTCGGCGCCAGCGAATACGGTATGCGCTACTACTCCCTCCTCTTTGGCGTGCTGGCCGTCCCGCTGACCTACCGCCTGGGCCGCGACCTGCTCACCCCCCGCGCCGGACTCATCGCCGCCGTGCTGGTCGCCTTTGCTCCCTACCAGGTCTGGCACAGCCAGGAAGCCCGCATGTACAGCCTGCTGACCGCCACCGCCGCCCTGAGTATGTGGAGCTTTGTCAACCTCCTGCGCAAAGGCGGCTGGCGCTGGCAGGCCCTCTACATTCTGGGCACGGTCTGGGCGCTGGCCTCCCACTACCACGCGGTGATGGTCATCGGCGTGCAGGGGCTGTATCTCCTGCTGACCCTGCCCCGCTCCCGCCGCTACCTCCTGCGCTGGGGTGTCGCTCTGCTGGGAGTCATCCTGCTGTACGCGCCCTGGCTGGCGGTCAGTTGGGACCTGCTCAAAAACCGGGCCAACTGGGTTCCCCAGACCACCCTCGGCGAGGCCTACCTGCGCAGTGCCGTTGCCTACAGCCTGAACGAATTTGTTCCCCGCCAGCAAGCCGTCTGGCTGATTCTGCCCTTCCTGGCCCTGTTTGGCCTGGGCCTGTGGGCCGCGGCCCGCCGGCGACATCCCCTGCCCGCCCTGCCCCTGCTGGCCGCCTTCAGCCTGGCTCCCATCCTGGTGGCCTGGCTCTACGGCGAACTGCGGCCCAACTCGGTCGCTTTTCTGGAGCGGTATCTCATCCCCTCCCAGCTTGGCTACCTGCTGACCATCGCCCTCGGCATCGACGCCCTGGCCCGCGGCCGGCCCGGACAGCAAACCGGTCGCCCCAGCCGCCGCGGACTGGCCGCCGGCGCGCTCCTGCTCCTGCTGGTCCTCGACGGCTGGACCCTCTACCACCACTACACCGACCCTGGCTATGCGAAGCCGGACTGGCGCGGCGTGGCCCGCACCATCACCAACTTCCAGCTTCCCGGCGACGGCGTCATCGTCACCGGCGATGGCGGGGAAAAGCTCTTCCCCCTTTATTTCCGCGGCCCGGCCCCGGTCTACACCCCCTTCAACACCCCCGTTCCCCCGCCCGACGAAGCTCGCCGCATCCTGGCTGACATCGCCGCCCGGCATCGCCGTCTGTGGTACACCCCCTACGGCGCGCCCATCGACCCCATCCTGCAGGACTGGCTGGCCCGCAACGCCTACCCGGCCTGGCATCGCTGGATAGGCCGCAAGCAGTTGGCCCTGTACGCCACCCAGGCCGACCTGTCCCGCCGGGAAGCGCTCCACCATCCTTTTGCCGACCCGCCCGGCCCCGGCCTGACCCTGCTCCAGGCCGGCCTGCCCGCCGGCCCCGTCCCTGCGGGCGACCTGCTCCCCCTGGCCCTGACCTGGCAAGCTGACGCGCCCTTGCCCGCAGACTACCGGCTCTCCCTGCGGCTGGTCAACCCCCGCGGCGACATCTTTGCCCAGAGCGACTGGCCCCCGCTGACCGCGGTTCTGCCCACCACGGCCTGGCCCGCGGGCCAGCCGGTCACCGACCGGCGCAGTCTCTGGATTCCGGTTGACACGCCGCCGGGCGAGTACGCCCTGCAGGTGCTGGTCTACCACCCCGCAGACGGGCATCCCCTCGGCTCGCCCGCGGTCATCCAGCCGGTCGCCGTGGCCCCGGCCACCATCGCTCCGCCGCCCGCCAGCCTGGACATCCCCAATTTCAGCCCCGCCCCGGTGCTGTCGGCCCGCGGGGTGGGCCTGGTAGGGTTTGCCGTCCCCCCGCGTCTCCAGCCGGGACAGGAACTCTGGCTGTGGCTGTACTGGCAGGCTACCGGCCCGGTGGAGCCGCTGACTATCCGCCTCACCCTGGACGATGGGCAGACTGCCCTGCCGGTCGACCTGCCCCTGCCGGAGATTACCGGCCCCACGGATGGCTGGCAGGCCGGACAGGTGCGCCGCGGGGTGGTCCACCTGCCCACCAGCCCCCGCCTGACCGGCCAGCAGGCCAATCTGAACATCGCCCTGCTGAACGCGGCGGGGCAGGTTGTCGAACAGACCACCCTCACCCGCCCGAACCTGGATGTCCGCGCCCGCCGGTTCGAGCCGCCGGCCATCGCCCGCCCGCTCCAGGCCAGCCTGGGCCAGCCGCCGCTGGTCCGCCTTCTTGGCTACGACCTGCCGGAAACCACCGTCGCCCCCGGCGACCCGCTCACCGTCACCCTCTACTGGCAGGCCGCCGCGGAAATGGACACCAGCTACACCGTGTTTGTGCAGTTGCTCAATGCCGCCGGACAGGTGGTCGCCCAGATAGACACCCCCCCGCAGAACGGCGCCGCGCCCACCACCACCTGGCTGTCCGGCGAAATCCTCACCGACCCCTACACCCTCACCCTGCCGCCCGACCTGCCCCCCGGCGATTACCGGCTCATCACCGGAATGTATCACCCCGCCACGGGCCAGCGGCTCCCGGTTGATTCCGGCGGCGATTTTGTATTTTTATCGCAGGTTACAGTACAATAGCAGAACTTGGGATTGGGGATTGGAGATTGGGAGATTCATCCCACATCCCTCCTCCTTCATCCTTTACAACGAGGTGAACTATGCGCATCGAAGCCAACACCCGGCGAGGCCAGCCGGTCACCATTTATGTTGACGGAACCCCCGTGCAGGCATATACCGGCGAAACCGTGGCCCCGGCTCTGCTGGCGTCGGGCCGCCGCGCCTGGCGGGTCACCCCGTGGGGCGAACCCCGCGGCCTGTTCTGCGGCATCGGCATTTGCTTTGACTGCACCGCCACGGTCAACGGTGTTCCCTATGTCCGCACCTGCCAGACCCCCGTGGCCGAGGGAATGGTCATCGAAACGGAACGTCCTTTGGAGCGTGACCAATGAATCCGGAGCCTGTCCACACAGACATTGCTGTTGTTGGCGCCGGGCCGGCGGGTCTGAGCGCGGCGGTGGCCGCGGCTGTCGCCGGCGCGTCGGTCACCGTAATCGATGCCTACTCCCAGCCGGGCGGCCAGTACTTCCGCCAGCCCAACCCCGCCGTTGACCCCGACCCCCAGGAGCCGCGCCCGCGCGCCGGACGGGAACTGCGGCACAAAGCCGAGGCCGCCGGCGTCCGCTTCCTCAACCGGACCGTGGTCTGGGGGGCGTTTGAAGACCTGCGCCTGGCCGCGTACCGGGAAGATACGGCCCAAGCCATCGAACTGCAGGCCGATGCCATCATCCTGGCCCCCGGAACCTACGAGCGGGTGGCCGCCTTTCCCGGCTGGACGCTCCCCGGCGTTATCACCACCGGCGCGGCCCAAACCCTGCTCAAGGAGCAGAGACTCCTGCCCGGACAGCGCATCATTCTGGCCGGAACCGGTCCCTTGCAGTTGGTCACCGCCGCCGCGCTGGTCAAGGCTGGTGCGCAGGTGGTCGCTGTTCTGGAAGGCGCGTCGCCGGGGGAGGCCATCCTGCGCCAGCCGGGGCAAACGCTGGCCGCGGTGTGGGGCCAGTCTACCCGGCTGAAGGAAGGCTGGCAGAGCTGGCGCACGCTGAAGAAAGCGGGTGTTCCCTATCACCGCGGCTGGGGTATTATCGCCGCCGAGGGAAAAGACAGCCTGCAAGCCGTGCGCATTGCCCGGCTGGACCGCCAATGGCGGCCCATTCCCGGCACAGAACGTCGTCTTGAAGCCGACACACTTTGTCTCAACTACGGCTTTACCCCCGCCACCGAGCTGGCCCAACTGTTTGGCGTCCAGCTTCACTGGCGACCCGCCCAGGGCGGCTTTGTCCCCCGCCGGGACGAGCAGATGCAGACCAACGTCCCCGGCCTGTTCATCGTCGGCGATGGGGCCGGCGTGGGCGGGGCAGAGCTGGCGATGGTGGAAGGGCAAATTGCCGGACTGGCCGCGGCCCGGCAGGTGCTGGGCGATTCTACCCTGACCCGCCGCATCGAGGCGCTCCAACCGGCCCTGCGGCGCGAACAGCGGTTCCAGCAGTTCTACGCCCGGCTGTTTACACCCGGCCCCGGCCTGGACGAACTGGCCGCCGGCGACACCCCCATCTGCCGCTGTGAGGGGGTCAGCAAAGCGACCATCGTGCAGACCATCCACGCCGGAGCCGATACCATGCACGCGGTCAAGGCTGTCACCCGGTGCGGAATGGGCAACTGTCAGGGCCGGGTGTGCGGCCCGCTGGTGGCCGCCATCCTGGCCCAGGAAACCGGCCAGTCGCCGGAACGGGTGGGGCAGTTCCGTGCCCGGACACCGATTTTTCCCGTGCCGCTGACCGCTTTTACAGTTTTAACCACCGAGGGCGCCGAGAGCGCGGAGAGTCGTAATTGACTGGAGAAGTTTAACTTCTTTTGTCTTCACGGTTTAGAATCTATCCGAAATTTTATAGGTAGGCGAAAGCAATGTCTTCGCCTACCCAGAGCGATTTTTTGGATAAGCTCTACAATAGACTCAGAGCGAAAAAATGCTAAAAATACAACGATTACTTACCTCGCTGTCACACCAAAGACCAGTGTTCCATTCCGAAGCGGACTTTCAGCACGCTTTAGCCTGGGAAATTCAAACAAAATTTCCTAACGCGAGTGTGCGGTTAGAGTTTCCCGTGATTCTTGACAGTGACGTGATTTATGTTGATATATGGATAGACTTGGGTGGGGAAGTTGCCGCAGTAGAATTGAAATACAAAACGCGTGGTTTATCTGTTGATGTCAACGGCGAGCAATACCGGCTCAAAAATCAAAGTGCTCAAGATTGCGGACGATATGATTTTCTAAAAGATATCCAGCGTCTCGAGAAGATTGCATCCATCTCATCGAATCCTTTCACTGCCTACGCTGTTTTGCTCACAAATGATAGTGCCTATTGGAAACCACCTCATAGGCCAGAGACAGTAGATACTGATTTTCGAATTCACGAAGGACGATTGGTCACAGGCGCTCTAAACTGGAGAGATAATGCCTCCGATGGCACTATGAAAAATCGAGAGAATAGTATTGTGTTGAAAGGTAAATACCGCCTTCATTGGATACCATACTCGCGTTTTGATGGTTTACGGTATGGAGAGTTTCGTGCTTTGGTGGTCAGTCTTGGAGAGTAAAATCGGGCGAACACCGGCCGCCGGGGACATAGAATTTTGCAATCGAGACGAATTCTGATGTTAGGGGCGTTTTTGTTTATCCCGGCCCACCGTAGGGGCAACCCCCTATGGTTGCTCGCGCCCTCATGGTCGCCCGGCTTGGGTATGTTCCGATTTTGGGGCACGTTTTGAGAAATCATGCCTGAAAGGTTATAAAAATGCGTGAAATCAACAGCCAGCAAGCCCCCGTCGTCATCATTGGCGGCGGTATTGTCGGCAGTGCCGCGGCCTACTACCTGGCCCGCCGCGGGGTAAAGGCCGTTCTGCTGGAAAAGAACACCATCGGCGTGGAGGCGTCGGGGCGGAACGGCGGCGGTGTGCGCGCCCAGTGCCGGGTCCGCATTGAGCGCCGGCTGGCTATGGCCAGCATCAAACTGTGGGAGGGTCTGGAAGCCGAAACCGGCATGGATATGGAATACACCCAGGGCGGCAACATCCGTCTGGCCGCCACGGAGGCCCGCATGGCCCAACTGCAGGCCGAAGCCGAAGAAGAACTGGCCGATGGCCTTTACGTAGAGCTGTGGAACCGGGACGAACTGCGCCGCCGCGCCCCCTACCTGGACAGCGACCATTTCATCGGGGCCAAGTACTGTCCCACCGACGGCGTTGCCAACCCCATCCTGGCGACGTGGGGCATTGCCGCCGCGGCCCGAAAAGCCGGCGCCACCCTGCTCACCCACACCGAGGCGGTCAGCATCGAAACCCAGGCCGGGCAGGTCACCGGCGTTACGGCCCGCACCCCCGACGGGATTCTGCACCTGGAAACCCCGCGGGTCATCCACGCCGCGGGCGTCCATACCCCGCAGCTGGCCCAAACGTCAGGTGTGCAAATCCCCATCAAACCGGCCCGTGTCTTTGTGGCCGTTACCCAACCGGTCCGGCCATTTTTCACCGAATTCGTCTCCACCCACGATTTTGGCGTTTATTTCCGACCGGCCCGCAAGGGGCACGTCCATATCGGCTCGGTGGGCATTTTCGATGAGACCTTCGACAAAAGCACGCCCGACTACGCCCTGCCCAGACTGGCTACCGCGGCCCGGCTGGTACCGGCTCTGCGCGGGGTGTCCTTCCTGCGCACCTGGGCCGGCATCCTGGCGATGACCCCCGACCACCTGCCGGTCATCGGGCCGGTCGATGGGCTGGAGGGCCTGATTCTGGCGACCGGCTTCAGCGGACACGGCTTCTGTCTGGGGCCAATTGTGGGCAAACTGCTCAGCGAAATGATTCTGGACGGCGCCCCCTCCATCAACCTCGACGCGCTGAACCTGTCCCGCTTTGCTTCTACCGTCCAATCGCCAACCTCCCCCTCATCGAACCGGCTATGAAATTCTGGACCCGACGCGACTGGCTCATCATCATCCTTTTTGCCGGGCTGGTGGCCCTGTTCCACTGGCGCATCCTCACCCCCAACCCGGCAGACCGGCAGTCCTTTCCCCCCGGCGACTTTGCCGCTCAGTTCTGGGCCTTTGCCACCTTTGAAGTGCGCGAGCTGAGCGCCGGGCGTCTGCCGCTGTGGAACCCCTACACCTTTGCCGGTGCGCCATTCTGGGCCGACGTGCAGTCTGCGGTGCTGTACCCGCCCAGCCTGCTGACCCTGCTTCTGTCCGCGCCGTGGGGCTTCTCCCTGTTTGCCCTGGAGCTGGAAGCGGTGGCCCATTTCTGGCTGGCCGCGGTCTTTATGTACCTGTTCAGCCGGGAAGTGACCGGCAACCGGGCCGCCGGCATCATCGCCGCGCTGACCTTCACCTTTGGCGGCTACCTGACCGGCTACCCCGGCCAGCAGTTGGCCGTTCTGGAAACCGATGTCTGGCTACCGCTGATTCTCTTTTTCATCCACCGGGCCGCGGCGGCCCGCGACCGCGGTCAACCGGCCTGGCCGCGGCTTCTGACCGCGGGCACAGCCTGGGGTGTGGCCCTGCTGGCCGGTCATCCCCAGAGTGCGATGATTGTGGGCTATGTCAGTATGGCTTACCTGCTTTACCTGTGGCTCGACCAGCCGGGACCGCTGGCCCGCCGCCTGCGGGACGGGCTGGCCGCGGGCGCGCTGGTGTCGTTCAGCGGGCTGGCCCTGGCCGCAGTGCAGATTCTGCCCGCGGCAGAGTACACTCTGCTCTCGGTGCGGGCCGCCGGAACCTACGACAAAATGTCCGGCGGCTTCCCCATCACCGACCTCATCCAGCTTCTTCTGCCGGGGCAGGTCAGCCACTACTCACCGCTTTACGTGAGTATTGCCGCTCTTCTGCTGGCCGGCTGGGCTGTTTTTTCGACCCCCCGCGGGCGCGTCCTGTTCTGGGCCGGGGTAGCCGCGGCGGCTTTGCTCATCTCTTTTGGCGGCCATACTTTTCTGTACAGCCCGCTGTACCTGGCCGGGCCGGGATTTTCTATCTTTCGCGGGCAGGAACGGTGGGCCTTTGCCTTCGCCTTCAGCCTGTCGGTGCTGGCCGGCTGCGGGTTCGACCGCCTGCGGGACGAAACCGGCTTTCGCCAGCTGGCCCGGACAACCCGGTTTCTGCTGGGGTTTGCCCTCCTGCTGGTCATCCTCTTCTTTTACGGACTCAATGCCGGCGGCTGGTCGCCCGAAAATCCGTTTTTCGACCTGCTCAGCGCGTCCACCCTGCTGAGCATCCTGCTTTTGCTGGCCTGGCTCCTGTGGCAGTACGCCGGCCCACTGCCGCCGCTGTGGCGGGTCAGCCTGACCGCGGCCCTGCTCTGTTTTGACCTGTTCACCGTCAACTGGCAGACCAATCTGTATCCCCAGCCGCCGGAATGGCACACCCAACAGCCGGCGGTGGTCACGGCCATCAAGGAGGACGCGGCCCGTTCGCCGGGCGAGCCGTTCCGGGTGTACAACGAATTCCGGCTGTATGATAACTACGGTGTTCCCTTTGCCCTGGAAGACCTGTGGGGGGCCAG
>RFJV01000317.1 GCA_003694775.1 Chloroflexota bacterium
CGAATTGACGGTAGATACCACCCTTTCATATTTTCGTATTTTCGTACACATCCCGTAGCTCCCGGCATCCCTATACCGGGGCATAGGGATGCCCCGGCTACCACTTTCGTGTTTCTTTCCTGTTTTGGTGTTTTGTGTTAGCATAGCAGACGTGCGTCGCCAAGTATAGCATAAGGCCCTCCGATGGGCGAACCTCAAGGGGTAAGAAATGCCAGACCACCCGTACCGCTACATTCTGTTTGACCTGGATGAAACCCTCTATCCCAGGGAAGCCGGGGTGATGCCGGCCCTGATTGCCCGGATGAACCGGTTTATGGTTCAGCGAGTCGGGATTCCGCCGGACGACGTGTCGGAAAAGCGGCGCTATTTTTACCAGCACTACGGCACTACCCTGCGCGGGCTGGTCGAAGAACATCACATCGACCCGGAGGAGTTTTTGGCCTTTGTGCATGATGTTGACCTGCACCAGTTCATTGCCCCATCGCCGCCGCTGGCAAAAATGCTGGCCCGTCTGCCGCTGGACAAAGTCATCTTTACCAATGCCGATACTGCCCACGCCGAAAGGGTGCTGAACGTGCTGGCCGTCCGGCCGTATTTCAGCCAGATTATCGACATCCGGGCTATCGACTACCGCAGTAAACCGGACCCGTATGCCTACCGGCAGGCGCTGGCCCTGCTGGACGCGGCCGGCGAAGAGTGCATTATGGTCGAGGATAACCCCCGCAACCTCATTCCGGCCAAATCGCTGGGAATGACCACGGTGCTGGTTGATGGGCAGTCTTCCCCTGCGCTGGGGGTGGACTATTTTGCCCCGACCATTTTCCACCTGGAGCCGATTATCCAAACGCTTGTACCTGCAGAAGGAGTCAAATAGACACTGCCTATGCGAAAAGACATCTCCGAAACCACCTTCCGCGTCCGCTACGCCGAAACAGACCAGATGGGGATTGTCCACCACGCCTCTTACGTGGTCTGGCTGGAAGAGGGGCGAAGCAGTTGGATGCGCGCCCACGGCAGGTCGTATGCCCAGTTTGAGCAGGAAGGTTTTGTCCTGGCCGTCACCGATTTGCAGGTGCGCTATCACAAAGCCGCCCGCTACGACCAGGCCGTGACAGTGCGGTGCTGGGTAGAAAAGGTGCGCAGTCGCCAGCTTGAATTTGGCTACGAAATTGTCGATGCCGAAACCGGTGAGCGGTTTGTCAGCGCCCACACCCGGCACGTCTGCCTGAACCGGCAAGGTCGGGTGGTCAACATTCCGGAGACGTGGCAGGATTTCCTGCGCCAGCCCGCCGGCTGAGCGGCAAAAAACAAGGCCCCGGCTGTTTCCGGGGCCTTGCACGTAAACCTCACCAAAATTGCTGGGCCTGCGCTTTTTCAACCTGCCAGCGGTAGAGGAATGCGGCGCAAAAACGTAATTGGTATGGCATTTGAATAACTGGGAGTGTATGTAGAAATTGCTAATAATTCTGCAACCGGTTCGCTTTGCAGAATATCCAACACCAATTCACGGACTTCTGCCGATAGCTGTTCTAACCCGCTCAACGGAAAACTTCGCGGCCCAAAATCCGCGACCTGCACCAACAACGAATAGTCAAAAAATGTTATTCCAATAACTTCTCTTTTATCCTGGTCAATCCGCAGCAGGATATGCTCGTTCAGTTCTATCCCGGTCGCCTTTTCGCCGGGTTTAAACGACACATACAGCGTATCACTGATTTCATCGTAGCTGAACATCGGATGCTCGGCCATAACTTTTACCCTATCTCTTTCTGATAGGCAGTGACCACATAGTTGTTGGCAATAATTTCCCCTGCCCGTTCTCGAAACCGGTATAACACTATCGCTACAATATGCGTGTTATATCCTGCCAGATTGTCGAATGCTTTACTATAGCGATATTTCTGCGGATTCAGGGTATCCTGCTTCCGCTTGCCGGTACGAATGGTATCCTTTAATTCATCCTCAAAATCCACCATTTCAGGATGGTTTTTGTCCTCGGTGATATGTACCCAACGCTCTTCGGTCAAATATATCTGGTTTCCGTAACGGTCGGTGACTGTCCAGCGTATACCGGATGGCATACAAACTCCCGACGAACACGTATTTCACAAGGGCCTTGTCATAACCTGCATGACTCTTAACCCTGGCACGCTACCTGATGGCCGGCCCTGCCTTCCGCCGACCATCAGGCCGGCAGGGGGGCGATGTTCGGTGGGGCGGCGGGGGATGGTGAATCCGCATCCTCCCCACCGGATGGTGCATCCACCGCCCGGCCTGACGAGGCCGGCGACGGTTCGCCCGGCTCGCCGGCCGGCTCTTCGGCAAAGATGGCCGCAAACTGCTCTGCATCCAGCGTTTCTTCCTCCATCAGCCGGATGGCGATAGCCTTCAGCTTGTCCAGATTGTCCCGGATAATCTGCAAGGCCCGCTGGTGTGCTTCTTCGACCAGGTTTTTCACTTCAAAATCAATCTGTTCGGCAATTTCCTCGCTGTAGTTGCGCTGTTCGCTGAGCTGGCGGCCCAGGAAAATCAGCTCTTCCTTGTCGCCAAAGGTCAGCGGGCCGAGCTTCTTGCTCATCCCGTAGCGGGTGACCATTGCCCGGGCCATTCGGGTAATGCTTTCCAGGTCCCCGCTGGCGCCGGTGGTGACATCCTTGAACATAATCTCTTCCGCCGCCCGTCCTCCCAGGCCAACGGCCAGCCGGGCCTTAAACTCCGACTCGCTGACCAGGGTCTGGTCATCTTCCGGCAGGAACATGGTAAAGCCGCCGGCCCCGCCGCGGGCAATGATGCTGACCTTGTGCACCGGGTCGGCTTCGGGAATCATATGGGCGACCAGCGCGTGCCCGGCCTCGTGATAGGCAACGATTTCCTTTTCCTCCTCGGAAATAACCCGGCTTCGCCGCTCCGGTCCGAGGCGGATTTTCTCGATGGCCTCCTGCAGGTCGGCCATTGTAATCTGCTTCTTGTTTTTTCGGGCCGCCAGAATGGCCCCTTCGTTGATGACGTTTTCCAGGTCCGCGCCGGAGAAGCCGATGGTGGTTTTTGCCAGCGCCTCCAGGTCCACATCTTTTGCCAGCGGCTTGCCGCGGGCGTGAACTTCCAGGATTTTCTTCCGACCCACCCAGTCGGGGCGGTCCAGCACCACCCGCCGGTCAAAGCGACCGGGGCGCAGGAGGGCCGGGTCCAGGATGTCGGGCCGGTTGGTGGCGGCGATGACGATGACGTTGGTGTCGGTTTCAAAGCCGTCCATTTCCACCAGAATCTGGTTCAGGGTTTGCTCCCGTTCATCGTGACTGCCGCCCAGGCCGGCCCCGCGGTGACGGCCCACGGCGTCGATTTCGTCGATGAAGATAATGCAGGGGCTGTTCCGCTTGGCCTGGTCGAACAGGTCGCGCACCCGGCTGGCCCCCACCCCGACAAACATTTCCACAACCTCGGAGCCGGAGATGCTGAAGAAGGGCACACCGGCCTCCCCGGAGACCGCTTTTGCCAGCAGGGTTTTACCGCACCCCGGCGGACCAACCATCAGCACGCCCTTGGGGATGCGTGCCCCCAAGGAGATGAACTTTTCCGGCTCGCGCAGGAACTCCACCACCTCGGTTAGCTCCTGCTTGGCCTCATCCGCGCCGGCCACATCGTCAAAGGTCACAGTTGGCTTGTCGCCGGTGAACATTCTGGCCCGGCTTTTGCCAAAACTCATCGCCTGGCTGTTGGACCCCTGGGCCTGGCGCACCATAAAGAACAGCAGACCGCCAAAGATAATCAGCGGCAGGATGGTAATGGCCAGCGTTCCCCAATCGCTCCAGGCGCTGGGCGGGATAACCTCGAATTCCACCTGGCTCAGCGCGTCTTGCGGCACACCAAGCTGTTCAAAGGTTTTGAACAGGCTGACCCCCGGTTCCTTGCGAGAGCGGGCGTCGGCGCGGGAAGGCTGGCGGTATTCAATCAGCAGTTCGTCGTCGTCAATGCTGATTTTTTTGACCTGCCCGGCCCGGATTTGCTCCGCCACCGAGGTCAGGTCCAGGTCGTTGCTGGTTGTGGGGGTGGAAAAGATGCTGAACACCAGCGCGGCCACGGCCAGAATTATGAGCAGGTAAACAATACTGTTCCTGAATATTCCTGAATTCACTCAAACCTCCAGTAAGGTTTTTGTCAGACAACTGCTAGCGGTCACCTGACGTTCTCCCCTGTTTGACAGGTGGGCACAGATAATATACCGTCTGCAGGGTGTTTTTGCAAACCCCGCCCAAAAGTCAGCAAGGCATAGAAATGCCCCGCCTGAGTGCGTTTCATTTTTTTGCAACCGGAGCCGTCCACGAATTTTCTCACGACCCCCTACCGGGGACAGGCACACGAATAGACGGCAGGGCTGATTCCCCTGCTACCTCGCCCGGCATAGGGATGCCGGGACTACCCTCCTTCCCCCTGTTCCCCTGCTACCTTGCTACCTGCTACCCTGCTACCCTGCTACCTTGCTACCCTGCTACCTGCTACTTTGCTACCCTGCTACCTGCTACTTTGCTACCCTGCTACCTGCTACTTTGCTACCCTGCTACCTTGCTACCCTGCTCCCCGGCTACTGCACCACCTGCACCCCCCGCAGAATCAGCGCGCCGAGGTTGTCCTCCTCGGCCCGTCCGGGGTCCAGAATCGGC
>RFJV01000318.1 GCA_003694775.1 Chloroflexota bacterium
GAGGAAAAGGGGGCAGAATTGCCTTTAGCCGCCGAATTATGGTATAGTGAAGCCTGCGTAGCGGCAAAGGGGAGGCAACGATGGCTGAAAATTATGCATCGCCGTATGTTCTGGTGGTTGGGGCGGCCGGCATCGATTCCAAAGGCCGGGCCAGCGAACCGCTGAAACTGCACAGCAGTACACCCGGAACCGTGCGGGTGTCGGTAGGGGGGGTGGCCCGCAATGTGGCCGATAATCTCACCCGGCTGGGCGTGCGGGCGGTTCTGCTGTCGGCAATCGGCAACGACGGCTCCGGTCGCCGGATTTTGAACAATGCCCAGGAGGTGGGCATCCACACCGAACATCTGATAATTTCTGACGACCACCACACCGCGGCCTACCTGGCTATCCTGGACGAAAACGGCAACCTGGTCATGTCGGTGGATGATATGGCAATCCTGGAGCTGATTACCCCCCAGGTTATCAGCCGCCACCGGCGATTGATAAAAGAAGCGGCAATGGTGGTCATCGACAGCAACCTGTCGGAGACAGCGATTGCCATGCTGATGAAAGTTGCCACCCGGTACAACGTTCCTGTCTGCGCCGACCCGACCTCCACCGGCCTGGCCCCGCGGCTCAAGCCGCACCTGCCCAACATCTATATGATTACCCCCAACGTGCCCGAAGCCGAAACCCTTTCCGGCTGTACCATCCAGAATGAGGACGACGCCCTGAACGCGGCCCTGGCCCTGGTTAGTCAGGGGGTCAAAATTGCCATCATCACCCTGGCCGAAGCCGGCGTGGTGTATGCCTCGGCCAGCGACAGCGGGTACGTCCCCGCCGTCCCCACCGAACTGGTCGATACCACCGGGGCCAGCGACGCCCTGACCGCCACCGTGGTCTTCGGCCTGCTGAACGACATCCCCCTGGACGAGGCCGTCCGGCTGGGGGCCAGCGCCGCCGCCCTCACCCTCAACTGCACCGACACCGTCCACCCCGACCTGAGCCTGGATTTGCTGTACGACCAGCTTTTGATTTAATTGGAGATTGGAGAATCTAAACTCACCAACTCACCAACTCACAAACTCACCAACGATGGAGCACCCAATGACCCCACGCGGTATGTACTTTGAGGATTTTGAAATCGGGCAGACGGTAGTCACCGCGGCCCGGACGATTACCGAAGCCGACATTGTCAACTTTGCCGGCCTGTCCGGCGACTTCAACTACCTGCACATCGACGCCGAAGCGGCCAAAGCCACCCCCTTTGGCGCACGGGTGGCCCACGGCATGCTGGTCGCCTCTATTGCCACAGGGCTGGCCGTCCAGCAGGGCTTCATCGAGGGCACTACCCTGGCCTTCCGCGAACTGACCTGGCGCTTCACCCGTCCGGTCTTTATCGGCGATACGGTGCATGTGGAAATTACCATCGCCGGCCTCAAGCCGATGCCCCGGCTGGGCGGCGGGCTGGTGATTTTCAATGCCCAGGTGCTCAACCAGAAGGGTGAGGTGGTGCACAAGGGCGAGTGGCAGATGCTCATCAAGTCCCGGCCCCAGGAATAGCCCATGCCGCCCCGCATTTTCGACATCAGCCGCACCATGCAGGCCGGAATGGCCGTCTGGCCGGGCGATACTCCCTTTGCCCTGCACACCGAACTGGAGATTGCCCGCGGGGCATCGGTCAATCTGACCAGCCTGACCCTCAGCAGTCATACCGGTACGCACATCGACGCGCCGCGGCACTTTCTGCATGATGACCTGCCGGTCGACCAGCTACCGCTGGCGCCGTATATCGGCCCGGCAACAGTAGTCACCGTGAACCGCGAACACGGCCCCCTCACCCCGGCGGACTTCCCCGGCCTGGATTGGTCCCGCGTCCGCCGCCTGCTGGTCCATTCCCCGGCCAGCGACCTGCCGCCGGAGCAGTTCCCCCTGGAATTTCTCTACCCCTCGCCGGAGCTGGCCGACTTTCTCGGACGGCACGGAGTGGTGCTGTTCGGCTCCGATGCTCCGTCGATGGATGAGGTAGACAGCAAAACCCTGCCCGGACACAAGGCTTTGCGGCGCAACGGCATTGCCATCCTGGAAGGTCTGCTGTTCCAGAACGTCCCCGATGGCGAATACGAACTGGTGGCCCTGCCGCTCAAGATTGCCCGCGGCGACGGTTCCCCGGTGCGGGCCGTTCTGCTGGCCCGCCAGCCGGAGGCCTGAAGCTAGCGCCGGTACATCACCACCGGCAGAATGCGCCCGCTCCCGTTGACCGCCTGAAACAGGGTTTCGGTTTCAAAGGCCCGGTCCAGGGCCTGGGCCAGGTCGGCCAGCAGGTCGTCCGGGTCTTCAATGCCCACGGCCAGCCGCACCAGGCTGTCGCTGATACCGATGGCCGCCCGCTCCTCGGTCGATAGCTCAAAGTAGCTTACCAGGGCGACCTGCTCCACCAGAGACTCCACGCCGCCCAGACTGGGGCCAATGTAGGGAATCTGCAGGGCATCGATGAAGCGGCCCGTACCCTCCAGGTCGGTATCCAGCTCAAAGCTGACCACCCCACCGAAGCCGCTCATCTGCCGGCTGGCAACCTGGTAATCCGGGTGACAGGGCAGGCCCGGATAGTAGACCCGCCGCACGGCAGGATGTCGGGCCAGAAAATCGGCCACCCGCTGGGCGGTTTCGTTCTGCCGTTTGACCCGCAGTTCCAGCGTCTTCAGGCCGCGCAGAAGCAGGTAGGCCGCGTGCGGGTCGAGTACCGGACCAAAAATTCCCTGCGTTTCCTTGATTCCCCCCACCAGGTAGTCCGAACCGACCACCACCCCGGCTAACAAATCATTGTGGCCGCCCAGGTATTTGGTCGCCGAATGGATAACCAGGTCTACGCCAAACTCCAGGGGCCGCTGGTTGATGGGCGTGGCAAAGGTGCTGTCAATCACTGTTTTTACCTTGTGCCGGCGGGCAATATCGACCAGCCGCTCCAGGTCCAGCACCCGCAGGTAGGGATTGGTGGGCGATTCGGAGAAAATCAGGCGGGTGTTGGGCCGGATGGCGGCCTCCAGGGCCTCGTAGTCGCCCATCGGCACCTGGGTGAACTCCACGCCGTAGCGGGTCAGGAATTGGGAAATGAACTGCCGGGTGCGGCGGTAGCTGTCGTCCGTAAAAATGACGTGCGCGCCGGCAGAGAGGAGAGAAAAGAGGGTGGTGGTCACCGCGGCCATGCCGCTGGAAAAGAGGCAGGCCGCCTCGCCGCCGTCCAGGGCGGCCAGCTTGGCCTCCACCGCGGCGGTGGTAGGATTGCCGTAGCGTCCGTATTCCTCGCGGCCATCGTGCTCCCCCCACATTCTGGCTTCCATGTAGCGCACCAGGTCCGCGGTGTTTTCAAAGGTAAAAGTGCTGGTCTGGGCAATTGGTGTGGTCAAAGTATGGTGCGGCTTTCGCCGGGATTCGCCGGCATGGACAACACGGGTGCTCAGATTTTGGTTCAACATCGGGTCGCTCCTTTTCTTGCTGATGGTAACAAAAAAGGCCTCTCCTGATAGAGAGGCCCTCTTTTCCGGGGCTTTGGCATGAAAAAAGCCCCTTCCAAAAGAAAGAGGCTTTTCAAGCGCCAAAAAGCGGACTACCTCATCTTTCAGAAGATAAATCTTCTGCCGGAATTGGCACCGAAAACCCGCCGCCAATGTGGTGACGAGTAAGGTTGCCGGGGCTTCACAGGGCCGGTCCCTCCACCCCTCTGGATGAGAACTGCTCCAGAATTCGGTTGTTAACCAGCATTAGCTGGTAAAAATGCTACCACAAGGGCAAAGAAATGTCAAATGTGGTGCGGCGGCGGGTGTATTTCATTTTTGGGGCGAATTTTGATTGGCGGTAGGCCCGGCATCCCTATGCCTGGCCCATTTTCTGTAGGCGGATATCCTGTTTGCCCCAAATTGAAACGCACTCGCGGCGGTCCCCAGGCGCTTTGCTGATACCGATTATCATGCTAAAATGGTTGGGAGCGTTCCCAAATTTCTTTATCAGGAGGTCACAATGAACACATACGGCTATTTTGATGACGAAAACCGGGAATACGTCATCACCAATCCCAAGACACCGGTAAAATGGATTAACTACATCGGCACGCTGGCTTTTGGCGGTATTGTCGACCAGACCGGCGGGGCCTTGATTTGCAAGGGCGACCCGGCCCTCAACCGCATCACCAAATATATTCCACAGCTTCCGGCCTCCGAGTTCAAGGGGGAAACGCTCTATCTGCGGCTCCGGCAGGCAGAGGGGTATCTTGTTTTTTCCCCCTTCTACGTCCCCACCCTGACCCCCTATGCGCGCTACGAGTGCCGCGTGGGCCTGGGGTACAGCCGCATCATCAGCGAGATGCACGGTCTGCGCACCGAGGTGACTATTTTTGTGCCCCCCGGCGCCTCGTGCGAGGTGCGCGACATCCGCATCACCAACCTGACCGATACCCCCCTCAATGTCGATGCCGTTCCGGTGGTTGAATACAGCCATTTCGACGCGCTCAAACAGTTTACCAACGCCGACTGGGTTCCCCAAACCATGCAGAGTGAATGGGATGCCGACCTGCAGGTGCTGAGCCAGTTTGCCTTTATGAACAAGGAGACGCGGGTCAACTACTTTACGTCCAACCGGCCCATCTCCTCCTTTGAGTCCGACCGGGCACGCTTTCTGGGCGACCACGAATACGGCACCTGGGCCAATCCGCTGGCCCTCCAGCAGGAGGAGCTGGACTGCTACCAGGCCCGCCGCGGCGACAATATCGGCGCGCTTCTGCACCACCTGGGCGACATCCGGCCCGGCCAGACAGTCCGGCTCATCACCCAGTTGGGACAGGTGCAGAATGTCCGGCAGGCCCGGCAGGACATCGAAAAATACCGCCAGGAAGCACAAATCGACCAGGCCCTGGAAGAAATGGCCCGTTATTGGGACACCTATCTGGGAACCATCCAGGTTCAAACCCCCAACCCCGATTTCAACCGGATGGTCAACGTTTACAACCCGCGGCAGTGCCACACCACCTTCAACTGGTCGCGCTACCTCTCCCTCTACCAGCTCGGCCTGGGGGCGCGGGGAATGGGCTTTCGCGACAGTTCGCAGGATGTGATGGGGGTTATCCCCGCTATGCCGCAAGAAGCCAAAGGACTGCTGGTCAAACTGCTGAGCGTCCAGAAGCGGGACGGGTCGGCGATGCACCAGTTCTACCCGCTGACAATGGAGGCCAACGAGGGTGATTCCCGCGAGATGGAAGACCGTCCCTCCTACTACAGCGACGACCACCTCTGGGCCATCCTGGCCGTGTGCGCCTACGTACAGGAAACCGGCGACCTGGACTTTTTGGCCCAGGAAGTCCCCTTCTACGATAAGGACAAAAACGACCAGCCGATTGAATCGGCTCCGGTGCTGGAGCACCTCAAACGGGGCATTGCCTTCACCCGTGGCGACCTGGGCCGGCACGGTCTGCCCCTGCTCGGCTTTGCCGACTGGAACGATACCGGCAATCTGCCCACCGGCGCGGAGTCTGTTTTTACGGCCTGTCTCTACGGCACGGCCCTGCGCGAGATGATTGCCCTGGCAAAACATCTGGGGGACAAGGACCTGGCTCAGGACTACCAGGCCGCCTATGAGCAGATGGCCCAGGCCGTCAACCGCGAGGCCTGGGACGGCGGTTGGTACATCCGCTACTTTGACCAGGATGGACAGCCGCTCGGCTCGCACCGCAACCGGCATGGTCAGATTTACACCAATGCCCAGTCCTGGGCGGTCATCTCCGGCTTTGCTCCTCCGGAACGGGCCACCACGGCCCTCGATGCGGTGCGCCGGCGGCTCAACACGCCCAAAGGCATCAAGCTGAGCACCCCCGGCTTCAACCGGTACGACCCGGCCATCGGCGGGATGACGACCTATCCGCCCGGAGCCAAAGAGAACGGCGGCATTTTCCTGCACGCCAACCCCTGGGTGATGATTGCCGAGACTATCGTCGGGCGGGGAGACCGGGCCTTTGAATATTACAACCAGATTAATCCGGCCACCAAAAACAGCATCATCGACGAATACGAGTGCGAGCCGTACGTGTACGCCCAGAACATCCTGGGAGACGAACATCCCCAGTTCGGTCTGGGACGCAACAGCTGGCTCAGCGGGACCGCCTCGTGGTGCTACCAGGCGGCCACCAAATACATACTGGGCGTCCGCCCCACTTTCGACGGTCTTCTGCTTGACCCCTGCATCCCCGCGGAATGGGACGGGTTTACCGTGACCCGCCGCTTCCGCGGGTCAACCTACCGGATTGAGGTGCAGAACCCCGACCACGTTTGCCGGGGCATCCGGTCCATCACCCTCGACGGCAGTCCCATCGAGGGGCAGGTGCTCCCCGTGCTGAACGACGGCCAGACCCACCACGTGGTGGTCAGGATGGGGTAGAACTTTCCCCCCTTTTCCCAATAAAAAAGCGCTTCCCTTTCTATCAGGGGAAGCGCTTTTTTTGCAGCTGTTCAGGCATAAAGTGTGAGGTACTTATTTTACATAACCGGGCGTTCCGCCACGGCCGGGCGTCTGCCCCTGCGTCTTTTTTCGGCCTGAGGGCAGTTTCCACCGTCGAAGGGCCATCCCCGGCCCGCAAACCCGGCCAATTCCCC
>RFJV01000040.1 GCA_003694775.1 Chloroflexota bacterium
ACCGCCCGCAACTGGCTGAATGCCGGCGTCACCGAGCGAATGGTGGACTGTTTGCGGGCGCTTGGCGTACCCATCCAGATAGACCCCACTGGCCCCGGACGGGCCACCCTGACCGTCCAGGGGCGGGGCCTGCACGGCCTGACCCCACCCTCGGCGCCCCTCTTCTGCGGCGGTTCCGCCACCACCATGCGCCTGCTGATGGGCCTGCTGGCGACCCAACCCTTCACCGCGGTGCTCGACGGGCACGAGGGCCTGCGCCGCCGCCCGATGGAGCGCATTGCCAAACCCCTGCGGCTGATGGGGGCCACCATCCACACCACCGACGGGCACGCGCCGGTGACTATCACCGGCGGCCCTCTGCACGGCATCGACTATGAGATGCCGGTTGCCAGTGCCCAACTGCAAACCGCTGTTCTGCTGGCCGCCCTCGGCGCGGACGGCCCCACCATTCTGCGGCAACCCGGCCCGGCCCGCGACCATACCCTGCGCTTCCTGCACGGCCAGGGCGCGCAGATTTCGGAATCGAACGGCCTAATCCGGTTCGACCCCGCCGGCTTCCGCCCCCGTCCCTTTGACATAACTGTGCCGGGCGACATGTCGTCGGCGGCATTTCTGCTGGTCGCGGGGCTGACCGTCCCCCACAGTGAAATCCGGCTGTTGGGGGTCAACATAAACCCCACCCGCGCCGGTCTGCTGGATGTCCTCCAGCAGATGGGCGGGCACATCCAGGCAGAAAATATCCGCCACGAAGGCGGAGAGCCGGTTGCCGACCTGACCGTGTCGGCCTCGTCTCTGCAGGGAACCACCGTGCAGGGAGAGGTAGTCGTGCGGATGATTGACGAGTTCCCGGTGTTTACCGTGGCCGCTCTGCACGCCCGCGGCAGAACGCTGGTGCGCGACGCCGCGGAACTGCGGGCCAAAGAAAGCGACCGCATCGACGCGGTGGTGGCGGAATTTTCCCGCCTGGGGGCGCGCATCACTCCGCATCCGGACGGCTTTGAGATTGAGGGGCCGCAAACCCTGTCCGGCGGCACGGTCAGCAGTCACCGGGACCACCGGCTGGCGATGTCGTTAGCGGTTGCCGGTCTTTCCGCCGGCGGCCCGGTCATCATTGAAGACGCCCAGGAGATTGGCGAAAGCTTCCCCGGTTTTGTGGACGCGCTCCGCTCGCTGGGGGCGCAGATAGAGGAAAAAGATTGAGATGGAGAGGCCATTGATTACCGGAACCACATCCCTGGTTGGGCTGATAGGCTGGCCTGTGTCGCACAGCCTCAGCCCGGTGATGCACAATGCCGGGTTTGCCGCCACCGGCTGTGACTTTGCCTACGTGCCCCTGCCCGTCCGTCCCGAACACGTGGAGCAGGCGCTCAAAGGGCTGGTCGCCCTGAACTTCAAAGGAGCCAATGTGACCATCCCCCACAAACAGGCCGTGATGCGCTATATGGACGAACTCAGCGACGCGGCCCGCTTTACCGGCGCGGTCAACACCATCCACATTCAGGATGGCCGGTTCTGCGGCTACAACTCCGATGCCATCGGTTTTTTGCACTCCCTGCTGGAAGCCGATTTTGACCCCAAGGGGATGCGCGTGGCCGTCCTGGGGGCCGGCGGCGCGGCACGGGCGGTGGTTTATGCCCTGGCCCGGCACGGGGTGCATTCGGTGATAGTGCTGAACCGGACTGCAGAACGGGCCGCGTTTCTGGTGGATGACCTGGCCGTGGCTTTTCCCAACAGCGCCCTGTCTTTTGAGCCGCTCACTCCCGCCGCACTGGCCGGACTGGACGGGCGGGTCGACCTGGTGGTCAATACCACGTCGGTGGGAATGTACCCCAATGTCAACGCCTCGCCCTGGCCGGAAGATGTGCCCATCCCGGCCAACGCCGCCTTCTGCGACCTGGTGTACAACCCCCTGGACACCGTTTTTTTACAGCAGGCCCGCGCCGCCGGGGCGCGCACCATCGACGGGCTGGGGATGCTGGTGCACCAGGGTGCGTTTGCCTTTGAAAAATGGACCGGCTGTCCGGCCCCCGTCGAGGTGATGCGGCAGGCCTGCCTGAAAATTTTGACCGGAGGATAGACAATGGAAATTCTGGGGGGACCGCTTTTTGGCGTGGCCGGAGCCGGCGAGTCGCACGGACCGGCGCTGACCACCATTGTGTTTGGCTGTCCGCCGGGCTTCTGGCTGTCGCGGCAGGCGGTCCAGCGCTACCTGGACCGCCGCCGTCCCGGAAGCAGTAAGCACGGCACGCCCCGTCACGAAGCCGACCGGGTGGTGTTTCTCTCCGGCCTGTATGCCGAAGGCCAGCTCGACCGCCTGCTCTCCGGTCCGGCCATTCAGGTGGATTCGGGCGACCAGCCCCAGCGCACCGAAACCTACGAAGAAGGCTACACCACCGGCGAGCCAATTGCCGCGCTGGTGCTGTCGACCTCCAAAAAGTCGCGCCACTACGAGCAGTTTGCCGGCCCCAGCGGCGAAGTCCGTCCGGGCCACACCGACCTGGTCAAGTACCACCAGTCGGGCGGCTATGTGGACATCCGGGGAGGCGGGCGCTCCAGCTACCGCTCCACCATTTCCGATGTCATCGGCGGGTCGATTGCCCGGCTGTACCTGCAGGAAAAGTTCGGTACGGTGGTGCTGTCGTCCATCTGCCAGGTGGGGCCGCTCAAGGCCGGCCTGAGTCTGGC
>RFJV01000319.1 GCA_003694775.1 Chloroflexota bacterium
CCCCCCAAAAAAACCATCTCTCTCAGCGCAACTTATTGTACCCCCATCTGAACCAAAAATTCAATAAGGCAACAGTCCTATTCAATGTTAAAACGGCAGGTTAAAAGCACGGGTCAGGGCGGCCCTGAGCCAATCCATCCCACCAATCATCAGGAACGAGGCCGCCAGCCCCATCAGCACCGGCAGGACCGCCTCCCGCCAGGAGCGGGCCGCGCCCTCAAGGCGAGTCAGCACCAGGATGAGACCGGTGGTGACCATCCCCAGCATCAGGATGACCCCCAACGTGCTGAGGATGGTCAGCGGGTAAAGCAGGATGGGATTCTGCCACAGCACCAGCAGAATGACCCCCACTCCCGCGGCCAGAAACGGTAAGAGTTCCCGGAACCCTTTCAGCACCGGCTCGTCGCGGAGACGGGCCGGATGCCAGAGGGCGCCGTTTATCACCGGGTAAACGATGAGACCCATCGCCAGCCCATCGAACGTACCGGTGGTCAGACGGAGCCAGTTGCGGGGTTCGTACAGGTGGGGCGCATCCGGGAAAAAGGTCATATAGGAGTTCAGCCCGTCGATGCCCATCACCACGATGAAGCCTATCAGGGTGAACAGCACCCGCCGGGGCGGAAACCCCACCGCCCGCCAGCGCCCCATCAGGGTCAGGCCGGCAATGCCCACCAGTGCACCCAGATAGATGCCGGTACAGCGAGCGCACAGGGGCAAAGGCTGGCCGTTCAGGTGGAATGTGCGGCTGGGAATCTGGTGGCAGATGGCATACCCTACCAGATGGCTCTTGCCCAGGATGGTCACCGGCGGAAAAAGCAGAAAACCGGCAATGATAACCACCGACATCAATCCCAGCAAACGCAGGTAAAACGCGGGTCGTCCCTCGGCTTGACCGGTTTGACGCATTTTGTTCCCCCCTCAGGAGCGCAGGTAGCTGGCCCCGTTGACATCGACAATGGTGCCGGTGGTAAACTCCGCCCCCTCCGACGCCAGAAACAGCACCGCGTGGGCTACCTCTTCCGGGCGGGCCACCCGGTTGAGCGGGCTTTGCCGGCGGATGGCCTCGCCTTCCGGCCCGTCGAGGATATCGCGGGCCATATCGGTTTCTACAAAACCGGGGGCCACCACCATCACGTAGATGTTGTACGGGGCCAGATGCTGGGCCAGCGACTGGCTGAAGGCGTTCAGACCGGCCTTGCTGGCCCCGTAGGCCGTGGCTCGCGGCTCTCCCCGGAATGCACCGCGCGACGACACGTTAATAATCCGTCCCGACCGCCGGCTCATCATATGCCGGGCCACGCAGTAGGTCACGTTGGCCGCGCCGATGAGATTTGTCCCCAGGATTTCCTGCCACGCCGACTGCCACTCCTGATAACTGCACTCATCCAGAGGGTGGTAGTAGTATATCCCCGCATTGTTCACCAGCACGTCTATCCGGCCCAACCGGTCCACCACCTGAGCCACCATCTGCTCCACCGCCGCCGGGTCGGCAATATTGGCCTGCACCATAATGTGCCCTGTCCCCGGCATTGCCGCCAGCGTTTCCCTGGCCTGGTCGGCCTGGCGGTGGAAATGGACGGCCACCTGCGCGCCGGCGCGGGCAAAAGCCAGCGCCACCGCCCGGCCAATGCCCCGCGACGCGCCCGTTACCAAAACCTTGCGTCCACTGAAGTCGAAGCCAGCCATCAGCCTGTAGGAACCTTCACCTCAATATCGACCCCCAGCTCATCGGCCAATTCCCCCAGCTTGTGCCGCAGGACCGGCAAAGTCAGCTCTGGGGGAGCCTGAATGAGGGCCTGCATAGAAAAGATAGGCACACCGCTGACCGGCGCCGGGTAGGTGCGGGTCTCCATCGACTCAATCTGCACCCGTTCTTCAGCCAGATAACGGGCTACATAGTGTACAATTCCCTCGTGGTCGGCCCCCACCACCGATATTTCATAGGGCACAAACCCTTTGAACTTCTCCAGCCGGGACAGGTTGGTAGGCCGGGTAAAAATGGTCAACTGCTCGGTCAGGGGGTCGGCTTTCAGAGTTCCCAGCCCCTCCACAAAAGCCTCTTCCTGCTCGCCGGGTACGGAAACCAGCATAATAACGGCAAATTCACCTCCCAGGCGAGCCATCCGGCTCTCCTCGATATTGGCCCTGTACCGGTGCACCACATCGGTAATTTTTTCGACAATACCGCGGCGGTCGGGGCCTACGGCGGTGACAACCAGATACTCTTTTGCCATAATCATTCTCCTTATTATATAATCGGAAGATGGGTAGCTGGTATTGTAGCACCGCGCGGTTTATTGGGTCAAAAACATGCTTCGGGCCGATGGGTACTTTTATCTCTCTTGCCGCCCGTTCTGCCGGATGATATACTATTCAGAAGACGGCCCCTTCAAGCGAGGTTTAAGGGCACCGTCTTGCCCTGCTCCAACTACCCAAGAGGCAACATGGATATCAAAATTCGTCCCATCAATACCCTGACCGACCTGCGCAAGTGCCACGAAATTCAACGGGCCACCTGGGGATTTACCGACCTGATGGTATTCCCCTACACCCAGCTCATTTCTGCCGCGCACAACGGCGGCGTCCTGCTTGGCGCATACGATGGCCCGGAACTGGTCGGCTTTGTGTACGGCTATCTCGGCATGTCGGGCACAAAGCTGTATCTCTTTTCCCAGCGAATGGGAGTCCTGCCCAGCTACCAGAACCGCGGTATCGGGATGAAGCTTAAGCTGGCCCAGCGGGAGCAGATGCTCCGCCAGGGTATCGACCTGATTGTCTGGACGTATGACCCTCTGCTGGGCAAAAATGCCACCCTGAACATCGAAAAGCTGGGCGGAATTGTGCGCCACTACGCCAGAGACATCTACGGCGCGGTCAGCAACCCCCTCCAGGTAGGGCTGTCTACCGACCGCTTCCTGCTGGAGTGGGAACTGCTCAGCGACCGCGTCCGGGAACGCATCCGCAGTACCGCGCCCCGTCCGCTGGCAAAAGACTGGCTGGCCGAAAACAAGTATCCCCTGGTCAATTTTGTAGCCTGGGAAGGCATTCTGCCCCGTCCTATGGCGGTCGACCTGGAAATGGACGATGACGTACTCCTGGTGCAGATTCCACCCGACCTGAACGCTATCAAACGGGTGGACCTGAATGTAGCCCGCGGCTGGCGGGAGTCAACCCGCGACATCTTTGAAACCTATTTCCGCCGCGGCTACGTGGTTACCGGCTTTGCCCGCAGTACAGACCCAAAAATTCCAAATCTTTACCGGATGGAGAAAATTGTTCTGCCGACGACCTCGGACTTTTCCTCCTGGGTGACCGGGGTCAATCACGAGTAAGGATAAACAACACGGAAGCGACTTCATCATGGACGAAACTGCTCTCAGCGAAATGTCAACCATTGACCAATACGTTGTTCGACGCGCCACCTACAGCGACCTGCCGGAAATTGCCCGCATTGCCCGTGTAACGTGGGAAGCCACTTACAACGAAACGATTGCTCCAGAAAACCGCCGCGAGTTTCTGGAGCGGGCCTACAAGCCGGAAAACCTGGCCGACGGCATCGACGCCCCTGACCACTGGTTCTACGTGGTAGAAACCGAGGGCAAGATGGTCGGCTTTGGACATTTCCTGCGCCGCTACCATCCCACCCGCGGCCGCGCCGAGCTGGTCCGGCTGTACATCCTGCCGGAATACCAGAACCGGGGCATTGGGGCCGCCTTGCTCAAAACGGGCTTCAAGGCGCTGTCTAAAGCAGGCATTGAACAGTGCTTTGTTTCTGTGCAATCTACCAACCAGGGGGCGCGGCGCTTTTACGAGCGCCACGGATTTACCTATCACCGCACCCACGGACAGTTTCTGGGAACCCAGATTGTCACGCTGGTAGAGTACATCCGCGATATTACCCAAACGGACACGGTGCAATGAGCCAGATTTACACCTATCTAAAAAGTCAGCAGGCAGAAATGCTGAACCGGCTGGAGCAGTGGGTCAACCACGATTCGCCCACCTTCAACAAGCCGGCAGTGGATGCGATGGGACAAATGCTGGTGGAGGCCTTTACGGAAGCCGGGGCGCAGTTAACCGCGGTGCACGAGCAGGCAGAAATGGGGCATCACTACACCCTCACTTACGGGCAGGGGCAAAGCCAGATTCTGGTGCTGTGCCACTTTGATACCGTCTGGCCGATGGGCGAAGCCCGGCAGAGGCCGTTCCGCATTGAAAACGGCAAAGCCCTGGGACCGGGCGTCCACGATATGAAAGGCGGCATTCTGATTGGTCTCTACGCCCTGAAGGCGCTCCAGCATTTTGGCTTGACCCCCCGCCACCGGGTGGTCTTCCTGCTGACCAGCGACGAGGAAATCGGCAGTCCCACCTCCCGGCCTGTCATCGAGGCAGAAGGGCAAAAAAGCAGTTACTGCCTGGTGCTGGAAGGCTCGCTGGACGGCCCGCTGACCACCTGGCGCAAGGGGGTAGGCCGGTTTGACATGCAAATCACCGGCATTCCGGCCCATGCGGGCGTAGAGCCGGAAAAGGGGGTCAGCGCGATTGAAGAGCTGGCCCGCCAGATTCAGAAGCTTCACGCCATGACCGACCTGCCGCGAGGCATTACGGTCAACGTGGGCGTGGTTTCCGGTGGAGAGCGGTCGAACATTGTGGCCCGGCATGCCCGCGCCGAAATCGACCTGCGGGTCAAGACCCGGCAGGATGGGGAGGAACTGACCCGCCGCATTCTGGCCCTGCAACCCGAACAGCCGGGATGCCAGCTAAAAATCACCGGCGGTATCAACCGCGGGCCGTTTGAAGAAACGCCGGCCGGGCTGGCCTTGTTCGAGAAGGCCCGCGGCGTGGCCCGTATGCTCGGCTTCGACGTGGGCAAAACCGGTTCCGGCGGCGGCAGTGACGGCAACTTTGTGGCCGCCCTCGGCGTCCCCACCCTCGACGGGCTGGGGTCCCTGGGCGGCGGGGCCCACGCCCTGACCGAGTTCACCCGCATCGAGGGCCTGCCCCAGCGGGCCGCCCTGCTGGCGGAGCTACTGCTCCAGCTGGATTAAGTGGTTGCCGTCCACGAATAAAACACGAAAACACGAATGGGCCGCGCGGCGTCATCATTCGTGTTTTCGTGAAAAATTCGTGGACGGCTTGGTTTAGTAAGGGCGGGTCTGAGACCCGCCCTTACTACCTGGATAGGGGACGCGATGGCTGGCCGGTACAGGCCAGAACGGGGCGGTAGCTCAAGCGATGGATAGGGCTGGGGCCAAACTGCTCCAGTGCGGCCCGGTGGGCGGCAGTGCCGTACCCCTTGTGACGGTCGAAGGCGTAGCCAGGGTAGCGCCGGCTGAATTCAACCATCAGCCGGTCGCGGGTCACTTTGGCGACCACCGAGGCCGCGGCCACAGACAGAGACAGGCTCTCGGCCCTGGGGTACGATTCCTGCGGCATACGCAGGTCGGGCAGGGAGATGTAATCCAGCAGGAGATAGTCGGGCGAGGGATGGAGCATTGCCACGGCCTGATGCATCGCCTGGCGGGTCGCACCGACCACGTTCAGCTCGTCTACCACCTCGGCAGAGGCAATCCCCACCGACACCGTCACCGCCACCCGGTGAACCGCCTCAAAAAAATGGTCGCGCTGGTGCGGCGAAAGCTTTTTGGAATCGCGCAGGCCGGTGAGGCAGTCGAGCACATCTTCCCGGTCCAGGGGGAGGATGACCGCCGCGGCTACCACCGGGCCGGCCCACGCCCCCCGACCGGCTTCATCGATACCGGCAATAAAGCGATAGCCCTGCTTACGCAGGGCTATTTCTCTGGTCAGAGAGGAGAGAACAACTTTCTGCATCGCCGGAATCTATTTTACAAACCGCCGTTCCTTCAGCCGGGCCGCTTTTCCTCTGCGGTCACGCAGGTAGTACAGCTTGGCCCGCCGTACCCTGGCCCGACGTACAATTTCAATCTTTTCAATCCGGGGGGAATGGAGCATAAAGGTGCGTTCCACCCCAATACCGTGGGCGGCAATCCGGCGTACGGTAAAAAACGTGTTCACCCCGCCGCCTTTAATCGCAATCACTACCCCCTGGAATACCTGAATACGCTCGCGGTTGCCTTCCACAATCCGCAGATGCACATTTACCGTATCCCCCGGCTGGATATCGGGCCGGTCTTCCTGTAGCTGTTCAATGGAACGAATCAAGTCAACTGCGTGAGCCATTTTTTTCCCTCGAATTAATTTCAATGCAGGCGCTCTGCCGGAATATCTCTCAAAAAAACTGCTGGCTCTCGCCAGCCACGAATGAAGATTATACCATGCTCCCCCGCGGACAGGCAAATTATCGTCCGCTGTATGCACTCGTACATTCGTAAATTCGCATATTCGTGTATTCGTGAGAAAATTCGTGGACGGCTCCGGATATCGCCCTACCGCACTATCGCCCTACCGCATTCTCACTCTTTTGCCCTATCCGCTTCTTGCGCCTGCCGGAGGCGGTCCAGAAAAGCCCGGTCGGCCTCGGACAAATCGGCCTGGGCCAGCAGGTCGGGACGGCGAGCCAGCGTCCGGGCCAGCGACTGCTCCCGTCGCCAGGCTTCCACTCTGGCGTGGTGCCCGGACAGCAAAATCTCCGGCACTTTGTACCCCCGGTACTCTGCCGGGCGGGTGTAGTGGGGATGCTCCAGCAAGCTGTGACTGTGGGAGTCTTTGGCCGGCGCGTCCGGGTCGCCGAGAACGCCGGGCAGGAGGCGGGTCAGCACATCCACCAGCACCATTGCCGCAATTTCCCCCCCGGAAAGCACATAATCGCCGATGGAAAGCTCATCGGTAGCCAGGTACTGGCGCACCCGCTCGTCGACCCCCTCGTAGCGGCCGCAAATCAGCACCAGCCGGTCAAAGCGGACCAGCTCGCGGGCCACAGTCTGCCGGAGCACCCGACCCTGGGGGGTCAGCAGAATAATGGGCGGGTAGCCCTGCTCGTACAGAGTCCGGTAGCCTTCCGGCGGGACGGTGACCTCCAGCACCGCCTCCACGGCATTGAAAATCGGTTCCGGCTTCATCACCATTCCCCCGCCCCCACCGTAGGGCAGGTCATCGGTCACGCGGTGTTTGCCCGGCGCGTAGTCGCGGATGTTGTGCAGGACAATCTCCACCCGTCCGGCTTCGCGGGCGCGGCCAATAATGGAAGTGCTGAACACTTCGGTAAACATTTCCGGGAAGAGGGTTAAAATATCAATCCGCATACGCCGGATTATAGCACTACCGGCAGGCTGTCGGCAAGCGGCGCGGAGATGTTCCAGGGTGTATTTCATTTTTGGGGCGAATTTTGATTGGCGGTAGGGCCGGCATCCCTATGCCGGGCCCATTTTCTGGGGCATAGGGATGCCCCAGCTACC
>RFJV01000041.1 GCA_003694775.1 Chloroflexota bacterium
CTCCCCGCTTCGCCGCCGGCGGGGACGGCGGGTGCGGGCAGAGGACGGGCTATCCGGAGCCGGTGCGGCCCCGGAAACGGGGTAGGGCCGGTTGCCGGGTGTCCAGCCGCGGGCCGCCCGCACCAGGGCGTCGATATTTTCAGCCGGCATTCCCGGCGACACCCCACCGCCCACCGACAGTATCATCCCCCCGCCGGGCGCGGCCCGGTCCATACAGGCCAAAGCCCACTGCTCCACCACATCGGGCGGCTCCCGAACGCCGACATCCAGCGGCGGCACGTTGCCCATCAGCGCCACCCGGTGGCCCATCATCGCCTTGACCTGCCCGATGTCGGTGCGGTGGGTGAAGTTGAACACATCGAATCCGGCCTCTGCCAGCGCCGGGTAAAGATGCGCGCACGGCGTGTCGTTATGGTAAATCCGAATCAGTCCCTCAAAAGCGGCAAAGATGCGCTCCAGCCGGGGAGCAATGAACTCCTGGTAATGCTCCACCGACACCATCCCCACAATATCGTCCAGGAGCAGAATTCCTTCCGGCTGGTGAAGCTGGTCGAGCTGGGCCTGAAGCCAGCGGATGATGGTATCGGTCACCGTGTCCAGAAAACGGCTGATTTGGCGGGGATGGTTCACCAGGCCGGTCATCAGGTCGGTAATACCCATCACCCAGCCGGCTGTGACCATTGGCCCGCGGGCGGCGACCATCTTGATGCCCAGGCCCTCGGCCTGCAAGCGCTCCTCGGCGTGGCGGTACAGGCGCAGAACCAGGGGCATAAAACCGGCCTCGTGGGGGTCCGGTGCGGGCACGTCGGCCCAGAGGGCGGGGTCCGTAACCACCGGTTCGATGGACGGCGGGCGGTCGGCGTGAAAAACGACCCGCGCCCCAAACGCGGCCGGCTCCGCGGCCATGCCGTATTCCACCCAAAAACCGGGAATCCAGACCACTTCCGGAAAACGCTCCAGCAGTCCGCGGTTGATGCTGTACCACCGGTCGAACAGCAGGAAGTAGTCCAGGGTGTGGATGCCGGCATAGCCGGGCAACCAGGGACTGTCTACAATGAGGGCCACGGGAACCTGGTCCGGGGTTTCTCGCCGGGCGGCGAGCTTGAATCTCTGCCAGGGGGTTGTCATAAAAGTCACCTCCTTGTGTTTGCTCCATGTTAACACAATTTCCGGAGATGTCTACAGATTTGCCGGTCAATTTGACAAACCAACAAAATTGGCATATGATATGGTTGTCATACAACTGGACATCTGACAACCATACAGCTACGGCCATCGTTATGCTCAAGCGCAGTCCATCACTCACCGATAAAGCCAAAAACTACATCAAACGGCTCATCCTGGAAAACAAGTTTGAGGATGGACGCATTCCCTCCGAAACCGACCTGGCAAACGAACTGGGGGTCAGCCGGACCACCATTCGCGATGCTCTCAGCCGGCTGGAGCTGGAAGGCGTTATTTACCGCAAGCAGGGCGCCGGAACCTTTATCAACGAGGCCGGTCTCCAGATTCACACCCGTCTGGAAGAGATTTGGGGCTACGAGACCATGCTCCGTGCCCACGGCTACGAGCCTTCGGTGCAGATTCTGAGCGTGGAAGAACAGCCCGCAGACGAAAAAACCGCCGGCGAACTCAACCTGGCCCCTGCCGAAACGATGGTCGTGGTCAAGAAGCTGTTTCTGGCCGATGAAAACCCGGTCATCCTCAGCATCAATCACATCCCGGCCCGGCTGATAACCGACTCCTACACTCCCACCGACTTTTCCCTGCCGATTTACCGCTTTCTTTCCCATTTTTGCCAACAGCACCTGTCCTACTACCTGAGCGAGATTGTCCCCCTGGTAGCCCCGGACTGGCTGGCCGACACCCTGCATCTGGCCCGCCGTCCGGCCGCGGTGCTGTCCTTCAAAGAAATCGGCTACAACCAGGATAACCAGCCGGTTGTAAAGGCCTTTTCCTATTTCCGGGATGACCTGCTTCGCCTGCGGCTCATTCGCCGCCCGTCATAGGTTGCTTACAGCTCTGCCAACTTTTGTTTGCAGTGTTGCTGACAAAAAATCAATTTTTATCCAGGAGGATAAACGATGAGAAGCTTTGCCGGACGTGATATTTTGTCCCTGAAAGATTTTGAACGCCAGGAGTACTTCCACATTTTCGATGTGGCCGACCAGATGAAGCCCATCGCCGAAAGCCGCCGCAACTCGGACCTGTGCGCGGACAAAACCCTGGTCACCGCTTTTTACCAGCCCAGCACCCGCACCCGGCTGGCCCACGAGGCCGCCATGCACCGCCTGGGCGGCCATGTGACCGGTTTTGCCGACGCCAAAATGACCCGCGCCGGCGACTTTTACCAGGAAAGCATCAAAGACACCGTCAAGATGCTGGAATTCTACGGCGATGTCATCGTGATGCGCCACTTCCAGCAGGGCGCGCCGCATGAAGCCGCCAAGTGGGCCTCCATCCCCATCATCAACGGCGGCGACGGCTGGGGCGAACACCCCACCCAGATTCTGACCGACCTGTACACCGTCTACACCGAAAAGGGCCGCATCGACGGCCTGAAGTGGCTGGCCGTGGGCGACATGCGCATGCGCACCATGCACTCCCTGGCCTACGCCCTCACCCAGTTCGACTGCCCGGTCACCTTTGTTTCCCCGCCCGAAATGTCGCTGACCGAGGAATTCAAGGCCGAACTGGACCAGTACAGCCTGAACTACCGCGAAGTGGAGCACGTCGAACAGGCCATCGCCGATGCCGACGTCATCCTGGTAGAGCCGGTCGTCCAGCCTGACTACACGAAGGCCCGCGATGAGCGCAAGGGCGATGTCGGCCTGACCCCGGCCAACTACAAAATCACCCGCGAACTGCTCGCCACCAAGGCCAAGTCCGACGCCATCCTCCTGCACTCCCTGCCCCGCATGGACGAAATTCCCACCGACGTGGACATCACCCGCTGGTCCCGTTACTGGCAGGAAGCCTACAACGGCGTCATTATGCGCATGGCCCTGATTGCACTGGTACTGGGCAAGATGGAATAAGAAATAATGAGGACCTGTAGAGACGGAGCAGTGCTCCGTCTCTACAGGAAAATTATTTTCAGGAGACGAACCATGCAAACCTTTTTACGTGGCCGCGATATGATTACCACCCAGGAATGGACCCGCGACGAGCTGGATACCCTCCTGGATGTTGCCTTTGACCTGAAACGGAAACGCGCCCTGGGCATTCCCCACGCCTATCTGCGCGACAAGGTGCTGGCGATGCTGTTCTTCTTCTCCAGCACCCGCACCCGGGCCTCCTTTGAGGCCGGGATGGCCCAGCTTGGCGGGCATGCCCAGTTTATCGAAAGCCGCACCACCCAGGTGTCCCACGGCGATACGGCCAAAGAAATCGGCGAAATCCTGGGCCGCTACAACGACGGTATTGCCATTCGCCAGGTAGACTGGGGCAAGGGCAATCAGTATCTGCGCTGGGTGGCCGAGGCCAGCCGTGTGCCCGTCCTCAACATGCAGTGCGACCTGTACCACCCCCACCAGGCCCTGGCCGACCTGATGACCATCATGGAAAAGCTGGGCGACCCGCGCGGCAAGACCATCACCGTGAGCTGGGCCTATGCCTCCAGCTACTCCAAGCCGCAAAGCGTGCCCAACAGCCTGATTCTGCTGATGACCCGCTACGGCATGAATGTCCGGCTGGTCCATCCGCCGGAGTTCAAGCTGAAGCCGGAACTGATTGACCAGGCCCGCGAAAACGCCAAAAAGCACCACGCCGGATTTGAGATTATGGACGACTTTGAAGCCGGCGTAAAGGGCACCGATGTCTGGTATGCCAAGAGCTGGGGCCCCCTGCTGACCACCCTGGACCCCGAAGAAGACCGCCGCATCACCGACCAGTACAAGGACTGGATTGCCGACGAGCGCCGCCTGGCCCTGGCTAACGAAGACGCCATTTACATGCACCCCCTGCCCGCAGACCGCAACATCGAAGTCACCGACGGCGTCATCGATGGCCCGCATTCGGCCGTATTCGACCAGGCAGAAAACCGTCTGCACGCCCAGAAAGCCGTTATGGCCCTGACAATGAGCTAAATTTTAGTTTGGGAGTTAGAGAGTTTATCAGTTTATGAGTTGGTTAGTTGGGGAGTTTATGAGTTGGAGAGTTTTCTACCTCCCAACTCCCCAACTCACCAACTCGCTAACTCCCTAACTCTCTAACTCACCAACTCACAAAGGAGCAAACTCGAAGATGAGCGAGAAAAAAGTAGCCGTCATCGCCATTGGCGGCAATTCACTGATTAAAGATAAACAGCACCAGACCGTAGAAGACCAGTACAATGCGGCCAAAGAAACCGCCGGCCACATTGCCCAGATGATTAAGGACGGCTGGACCGTCGCCATTGGGCACGGCAACGGCCCCCAGGTCGGCTTTATTTTGCGCCGCTCGGAGATTGCCAATAAGGTTGAAGGAATGCACGAGGTTCCCCTGGATGTCTGCGGTGCCGACACCCAGGGCGCTATTGGCTATGCCCTCCAGCAGAACCTGTACAACTACTTCCAGGAACTCGGCATTGACCGTAAGGTAGCCACGGTAATCACCCAGGTGGAAGTCAGCAAAGATGACCCGGCCTTCCAGAATCCCACCAAGCCTATCGGCGGGTTTATGGATGAAGCCGAAGCCAAACGCCGCGCCGAACAGGACGGCTGGAACGTGGTTGAGGATGCCGGGCGCGGCTGGCGGCGGGTCGTTCCCTCCCCCTTGCCCAAGCGCATCGTGGAAGAAGACGTGGTCAAACGGCTGATTGAGGCCGGGATTATCGTCATCACCGTGGGCGGCGGCGGTATCCCCGTTGTCCAGACCGAAGACGGCAAACTGCAAGGCATTGCCGCGGTCATCGACAAGGACTATGCCTCGTCTCTCCTGGCGACCCGCCTGAACGCAGATGTCTTCATCATCAGCACCGCGGTGGAAAAAGTGGCCCTCAACTTTGGCAAGCCGGACCAGAAATGGCTGGACCACATGACCCTGGCCGAAGCCAAGCAGTACCTGGCCGAAGGCGTCCATTTTGCCAAGGGCAGTATGGCCCCCAAAATCCAGGCCGTTATCAACTTCCTGGAAAACGGCGGCCAGAAAGCCATCATCACCAATCCGGAAAACATCGCCCGTGCCCTGGCCGGCGAAACCGGTACCCATATTACGGTGGATTAGAGACTGGAGATTAGAGACTGGAGATTGGAGACTGGAGATTGACGGTGATGGCCCAATCTCCCAATCTCTAATCTCCCAATCTCCCAATCTCTAATCCCCTAATCTCCAATCTCCACCCACCCCAAAGGAGCGACCCGTGGAACACGTTGTAGGCTTAAAGTGTGTCATTTGCGGCAAGGAATACGGGGTAGATGAAATCGACTACGTCTGCCCCGACCACGGCGACGAAGGCATTGTTGACGTTCTGTACGATTACGACCTCATTGGCCGCCGCTTCAGCAAGGGCGACCTGTACCACTCCACCAACTTCACCATCTGGCGGTACAAGCCTCTCCTGCCCATCAAGCCGGATTCCCCCGTCCCTCCGCTGACCGTCGGCTGGACGCCGCTGTACAAAACTCCCCGCCTGGCCGCAGACCTGGGCCTGAAATATCTCTGGATTAAGGACGATGGCCGCCTGCCGACCGCCTCCTTCAAAGACCGGGCCAGTGCCATTGCCGTGGTTAAGGCGCGGGAAAAGGGCGCCGAAATCATCACCACGGCCAGCACCGGCAACGCCGCGGCCGCGCTCAGCGGTCTGTGCGCCAGCGTCAACCAGCCGAACGTGATTTTTGTGCCCGAATCCGCGCCCCAGGCCAAAATTGCCCAACTGCTGGTCTTTGGCTCGCGGGTAGTGCTGGTCAAAGGGACGTATGACGACGCCTTTGAGCTGTGCCTGCAGGCGGCCAAGGAATACGGCTGGTACAACCGGAACACCGGCTACAACCCCTACATGAGCGAGGGCAAAAAGACCGCCAGCTTTGAAATTTGCGAACAGCTTGGCTGGGACGCGCCCGACCGCATCTTTGTCAGCGTGGGCGATGGCTGTATCATCGGCGGTCTGCACAAGGGGCTGAAAGACCTGTACGCCCTGGGCTGGATTGACAAAATGCCCAAGATTATGGGCGTGCAGGCCGAAGGCAGTAGCTATATGTACCAGGCCTGGAAAAACAACGAGGATGTGCTGACCAAGCCGCCCATCGACGCCCACACCGTAGCCGACAGCATCAGCGCCGGCCTGCCCCGCGACCGCATCAAGGCAATGGCCGCGGTCCGGGAAACCGGCGGAGCCTACATCAGCGTCACCGACGAGGAAATCCTGCAGGCCATTCCCACCATGGCCCGCGGCAGTGGCGTTTTTGGCGAACCCGCCGGCGCCACCGCCTTTGCCGGACTGGTCAAGGCGGTCAACGAGGGGCTGGTCTCTGCCGACGAGCGCATCGTGGTGCTGAACACCGGCAACGGCCTGAAGGATGTCGCCAGTGCGATGAAATCGGTGGAGCTGGTCGGTACTCAGCCTTACCGCATCGAACCCAGTCTGGACAATCTGAAAGAGGTGGTCGAGCACTGGTAGTTACGACGAAGGACGAACGACGAACGACCAACGACGAACGACAACTGATAAACCCACCAACCAACTAACCAACTAACAAACTAACCAACTAACAAACAAACAAACTAACAAACAAACAAACTCAGGAGAATACCGTGAGCAAGTTAATTGACCTGACCGTTTTGCCGGACCGGTTGGAGCGCGCGGTGCAGAGGGCGCGGGAGCGCAACATCATCATCCCCACCTTCAAGCAACAGCGCAATCCGGCCCTGATTCCGGATAAAATTGTGGAAAAACTGAAGAACGTGGGTCTGTGGGACCTGAACCCGCTGAACCTGTTCCGCATCACCTGGCACAACGAGCCGGTTCCTTTTGGCGGCGGCTTTGGGCCGGTCAACTTCCTGGAGTTCCCCAAAGAACTGACCGGCGTGGAAGCCCGTATTCTGGCCCCGATTGGCAAATGGTTCCCCACCGGCGCGCACAAGGTGGGCGCGGCCTTTGGTTGTCTGGTGCCGCGGCTGGTCACCGGCCAGTTCGACCCGACCACCCAGAAGGCTGTCTGGCCCTCCACCGGCAACTACTGCCGCGGCGGCGCGTACGACTCCAACCTGCTCGGCTGTGAGTCCATCGCCATTCTGCCGGAAGGGATGAGCAAGGAGCGGTTCGAGTGGCTGGCTTCCGTCGCCGGCGAAATCATCAAGACCCCCGGCTCGGAAAGCAATGTCAAGGAAATCTTCGATAAGTGCTGGGAACTGCGCGAATCCGGTGAAGACCTGTTCATCTTCAACCAGTTTGAAGAGTTCGGCAACTACCTGTGGCACTACGAAGTCACCGGCCCGGCGATGGCCGAAATCCTGGAGCAGGTGATGGGGCCGCGCGATAACTACCGCGGCGCGGTCTACTCCACCGGCTCTGCCGGCACCATCGCCAGCGGCGACTACCTGAAAGACCAGTTCCCCACCAGCAAAATCGGGGCCAGCGAAGCCCTGCAGTGCCCCACCCTTCTGCAGAACGGCTTCGGCGCGCACCGCATTGAGGGTATTGGCGACAAGCACGTGCCCTGGATTCACAACGTCAAGAACACCGACATCGTGATGGCTATCGACGACGAAACACCGATGAGCCTCATCCGCCTGTTCAACGAGCCGGCGGGCAAGCAGTACCTGGTCAAACAGGGTGTGCCGGAGGCGCTGGTCGACAACCTGGATTTGCTGGGCATCTCCGGCGTGTCGAACCTGGTTTCCGCCATCAAGTTTGCCAAATACTACGAGCTGGGCGAAAACGACATCGTGCTGACCGTCCTGACCGACTCGATGGATATGTACCAGACCCGCCTGGCCGAGCTGACCGAAGAACGGGGCGAATTCACCGAAATGGACGCCGCGGCCACCTACCACCAGCACCTGATGGGCCTGTCCACCGACTACGTCCAGGAGCTGACCTACGTGGACCGCAAGCGGGTGCACAACCTGAAGTACTTCACCTGGGTAGAACAGCAAGGCAAAACCTACGAAGAAATCCAGGCCCAGTGGTACGACCCCGACTACTGGACCAGCCTGCACGGGATGTCGGAAGAAATCGACGCCCTCATCGAAGAATTCAACGCCCGGACCGGATTACTCAAGAACCTGTAGCTTCATCACCCTCCTCCTTGAGCCGGGTGAAGGCTCAACGGCGCGCCTTCACCCTCAGAACACCGGGCAGGCGTAATCGTCTGCCCGGTGTTCTTTCCTGCCTGCTTGCCCACCGGGCCGGATGAAATTATAATGACTCACCGCAGATGTTCAGGTGCGGCACACTTATGCGAATCATCGACGATGGAGATACCCTGCCCGCGATGGATGCATTGACCATTCCCACCGACCTTGTATCAGCGGTCAAAACTGCCCGCCATATTGCCGTGCTGACCGGCGCGGGCGTGTCCGCAGAAAGCGGCGTGCCCACCTTTCGCGACGCGCAAACCGGTCTCTGGGCCAGATACAGCCCGGAGGAGCTGGCAACACCCCAGGCCTTCCGGCGCAATCCCCGGCTGGTGTGGGAGTGGTACGAGTGGCGGCGCAGGCTGGTGGCCCAGGCCCAACCGAACCCGGCCCACCTGGCACTGGTGCAGTTGGAGCAGATAGTCCCTCGCTTGACCCTCATCACCCAGAACGTGGACGGTCTGCACCGGCGGGCCGGCAGTCGAAATGTGGTAGAACTGCACGGCAGCATCACCCGCACCATCTGCTTTGACGACCGGCAGGTGGTTGAATCCTGGGCCGACACCGGCGATGTCCCGCCCCGTTGCCCCCGGTGCGGCGGCCTTCTGCGCCCGGATGTGGTCTGGTTTGGGGAATCTTTGCCGCCAGACGCCTTGCAGACCGCCTTTGCCGCCGCAGAACAGTGCGACCTGTTCTTTTCCGTCGGTACATCAACCGTAGTCCAGCCCGCGGCCTCCCTGCCGTTTACGGCCCTGCAGGCCGGCGTTCCGGTGGTGGAAATCAACCCCCAGGAGACACCGCTCACCCCCTACGCCCGCTGGACGCTGACCGGTCCGGCCGGAAAAGTTCTGCCCGCCCTGCTCCGGCACGTCACCAGTGAGGGAAAAATCTAATGGTGAACAGATTACCTTTCCGCCTGCCGTCTACTGCCTGCAACCTGGCTACCTTGCTACTTTGCAACCCTGCTACCTTGCTACTTTGACCCAGGAGACTATACCCAATGGCACGAATCTACAGACGTTTCAATATCGACAACCCGCCGCCGCCCATCATGACCAGCGACCCGGACTCCTTTGCCTATAAAACAATGACCACCCGCATCCCGCAGGTGGTGCAGAATGTCATTGCCGACCACCGGGACACGTATCCCGCCCGGTTCATCGAGGCTTTGCAGGAACTGCACGATGAGATTGTGGAAAACCGTCCGGTGGCCCCTCTGTACTCCACCGCCCCGGATGAAGAAGACTGGCGCACTGTCTGGTCGAAATACCAGAACCGGACCTGGCTGGACATCCCCTGGTTTTTTGCCGAAGCCTACTTTTACCGCCGCCTGCTGGAAGCGGTCAATTACTTTGGCGATGACGAATGGGCCGGGGTAGACCCGTACCTGCCCCGCAAGCAAGCCGAACTGGCCGGCCCCGCCCCCTGGCAGATGCTTGAGGCCGCGCTGGAGGCCACCGGCGAAGATTCCCCGCACCGGCTGTACCCCCTGCTGAACTACGCCGTCTGGGGCAACCGGGTTGACCTGAGCTACACCCAGGTAACGGAGCAAACCGGCCGCGATATTGTCCTGGAGAATGAAGCCGGCAATCTGATTGTCGACGAATCTGACGAGGCGGTGCAATATCTGGAGGAACTGCAGGACGATAACCTGGACGCGCTAGACCTGGGCGAACGGGGCGAAAGCATCCAGATTCTGTGCGATAACGCCGGCGCGGAACTGCTGACCGACCTGGCCCTGGCCGATTTCTTCCTGCGCGGCAGTTGGGCCGATATGGTCATCCTGCACGTCAAGGCTTACCCCACGTTTGTGTCCGATGCCACCGTGGCCGATGTGCAGATGAGCCTGGAGGCCCTGGCCGGCCGCTCCTCCCCCTGGCTCAAATCGCTGGGCGACCGTCTGCGGGCATTCAAACGGCAGGGCCGCCTGCTCATCCAGGCCGACAGCTTCTGGAACAGCGCCCATTTCTTCTGGGAACTGCCTCCTACCCTGACTGCAGAACTGGGCCGGGCGGGGCTGGTCATCATCAAGGGAGATGCCAACTACCGCCGTCTGCTGGGCGACAGCCGGGTCTGGGACCCCACCACCCCCCTGTTCCAAGCCGCGCTCTATTTCCCGGCTCCGTTCCTGGTCCTGCGCACAATGAAATCGGACCCCATCGTGGGCCTGCCGCCGGGAAAAGCGGAGCAGTTAGACGCGCAGGACCCCCACTGGCGCGTCAACGGCCAGCGCGGAGTCATTCAGTTTTGCGATGAGATAATGGAGGAGTTGTAAGCCCGGCAACCGGCGTTTATCGCTCCGCCGCCCGCCCCCTTTCCCGGAGCTGGGTGGACGAAATATCCACCCGGAAACGGTCTTCCGGAATTTCATCAAACAGGTCCCGCACCGATTCCGGTAAAGGCACGTCCTTCAGGGTGATGAACCGGCCATCCCGCACCCGTCCGGCCACCAGAAAGCGACAGCCGGCGGCGCGGATGGTCTGAAATGAGGCCAGCATTTCTGCCGGACTGTTGTGGTAAAAGCGTGGCTGAACCAGCCGCTCCACCGTATCCACCCCCAAAATAAAGACACTGTGCGGAAAAATCTGGGCCTTCTGGCTGAACAGGGGCAGGCGGGTCAAAATTACCGGCGCGTAGCCGGCAAACTGGGCCGTTCGCCGGCGGGCTTCCTGCGGCGAGATGGGGGCCTTGTCGGCATTGATGAGGGGCAGTTCAAAGTACACTTCCTGCCCCAGCAAATCCCCGGCCACACGGGCTAACAGGCGGTGTCCATCGTGAAGCGGATTGAATGCGCCGGACAGCAACGCCAACCCCGGCCACGTCTCGCCGACCACCTCCCGGCCATCGGGCAGAACCGCCACCCAGGCCATATCACCGGCCAGCAAACGCACCAGCAGGTCGGTGGGCTGGAAAGCTTCCCGTAACTGCTCGCCGGGCAGAAGAGGCAAAGGGGGCAGGTTCTCCAGGCCGCAGGTCGAAGCCACTGCCCGCACAATCAGCAAACTGACCAGCTCCTCCTCCTGCTGGCGGGTCCGTGCCCCTTTGGTCAATGTCAGAGAAACGGTAGCCAGGCCCCGCTCGTCGCAGGCCGTCACGCAACAGCGATGGTCGCCCCACTTCAGCCGGTCGGTGGCGATGGTGGCGGTACAGCCGATACCGGCCACGGGTGTGCCTTCGGGGGCAAGCTGGCCGGCCCGGATGTAGGCGCGGGTGGCCAGGCCGCGGGCCACTTCGGCAGAGGTAAACCGCTCCGGAGAAAAACCAACGGCTTCAATGAGTGAAGCCGCGGCGTAATGGTCTACCGCCTCCAGGATGGTGCGCGACGACCCGCCGATGCTGTGGAGCCAGGCCAGCGCCTGCGCCCCCGCGCCGGCAAATTCCAGCACCACCATCCGGGGCGTCTGGTGGATGGCCGTAATCAGGTCGGCCAGTTGGGGGTCAGGCAGGCTCATTTAGCGGCAGACTCGCTGGCTTTGGCTTTTGCTTTGGCCCGTTTTTCTGCCCGTTCCTGAGCCTTCTGGGCCTCGTACTCGGCATACATCCGGTCGATTTCTTCGGCCACCTGGTCCAGTTCGGCCTGCATCGGCTTGACCGATACCTTGTTTACGGCTCGACATGCCGGGCACACGGCCTGGTAAAAAGAGGGATTATTCTTTTTTAACTTGCGCAGTTCAAAACCGACATAAACCGGGTCCAGCTCAAATCGACGGTTGCACTTAAAGCAGGTATGGGTAATCACAGTCAACCTCCAGGGTTTGGAATTTACCGCCGCCTGTTCCTGCCGGTATTGTACTTGAGCCAGGGCCTGCCGTCAATTAGTCCGGCAGTTTACCGCACCAGATTTCCTTGACAAGCCGCGCGGCGCTGTTTATAATACCTTTGGTTTGTTCACCTTCACCGCTTCACCGCCACGCCATGCTGCATCTTTAATCGAGGAGGAGCTGTATCGGCCATATTCCATCTTCTGCAATCCACTTCAACCTTCTGGTAAACTGTGCTGTTCCGTTAAAAATCCACAAAATTTAATAGCTTGAAAGGGGTAATGAGACCATGGAACTGAAAAAACTGACGGCCAAAGTGAAGTCCCTTGTACCGGCAGAGGAAGTATCTGCCCACTGCGACGGCCCGTGCGGTGTGTACGACCCGGCATCGGCCCGGATTGCCGCGGAGGCGGTGCTGTCGATGACCAAGAAAATCCTGGCCCTGGAACTGCCCGACCCGAACAACAAAGAAGCGGTCATTGCTTACCACAACACCCTGTCGCGCTACATCCAGATTAAAGAAGAGCAGGCGCACATCGCCAAAACCGAACTGCTGGTGCTGTGGACAGACTACTTCAAGCCCCAGCATCTGGAGCAGTTCCCCGACCTGCACGACACCTTCTGGAAGGCCGCCAAACTCTGCTCCGCGGTCAAGGTGGGGGTCAGCCTGGACGATGCCAACGCCCTGATGGACGCCATCAAGAAGATTCACGAGATGTTCTGGGCCACCAAGAACCGTGACGTTGCCTGGTACACCGCCAGCTAAAGCGGCAGACCTGCCGGATATTTCGGCGGGAGAACTGCTGTTGTGGCTGTTGAGACGCCGCCGGCGACTGCGTGTCGCCGGCGCGTCGATGCACCCTCTGCTCAAACCGGGCGACGAAGTACTGTTTGACCCGTCGGCCTACCGCCGCCAGCCGCCCCGCGCCGGCGACATTGTGGTGGCCCGGCATCCCCTCCAACCCGACCAGCTCATCATCAAGCGGGTCGCCGAAGCCCTGCCCGACGACACCTACCGCCTGGCCGGGGATAACCGCTGGGACAGCACCGACAGCCGCGCCTTTGGCCCGGTGCCGCGGCGGTTCATCCGGGGACGGGTGACCAGCCGCTTTGCCTGAAGATTTAACCGGGGGTACGGCCTATGTTTACCCCCGGCAAACAAAGGGAAACGTATTGACAATTTCGCCAGATAGGGCTACAATGAGGCCACCATTGAACTGCCAATGCCTACCCGTCTGAAAGCCACAACGGTTGACCGCCTGCCCCCAGGCCGGGGAATGGAGGTCAAGCATAAAGGTTTAAACATCGCCCTGTTTAACGTTGAGGGGGAATTTTACGCCGTCAGTGGTGTATGTCCCCACAGTAAAGGGCCGCTGGCCCAGGGGCGTCTGCGCGGACGGGTAGTTACGTGCCCGTGGCACGGAGCGCAGTTTGATGTTTCCAACGGCCGGTGTTTGCGTAGACCGGCCACCGACGACCTGTCGGTGTACCCGGTCTATGTGGTGGAAAATATCATTTATATTGAAACCCAAACAAACTCTCAGGAGGAAGCTCAATGGCACACGTAATTACAACTCTCTGCACCCGCGAAGGTGACTGTGTGGAAGTCTGTCCGGTGGACTGCATCGTTCCCGGCCCCAAAGGCGATGAAGAATGGGGCAAGTACTTCTACATTGACCCCGACACCTGCATCGACTGCGGCGCTTGCGTCCCCGTTTGCCCGCCCGAAGCTATCTTCCCCGAAGAAGATTTACCCGAAGGCCATGAAGCCGATGCCGAAATGAACGCCCGCTACTTTACCGAAGGCCCCGGCTACTGGGATTACGACCTGGATGAACAGCGCGGCCTTGATTAATGCGCGGCTGAGATGATGACCAAAAAGCGGATTACGCCACTCTTACTCTGGCGTACCGCTTTTTTTATTCCACTCCATTCCACCAAGAGGTGACACCTTGACCGTTCAAGTCCCCAACAGCGCCATGGTCATCATGGCCCATCCCGACGACCCGGAATTTTTCTGCGGCGGGACAATTGCCATCTGGTGCGCCGCCGGCTGTGAAGTAACCTACCTCATCCTGACCAACGGCAACAAGGGCAGTGACGACCCGGAAATGACCCCCGAACGGCTGGCCGCCATCCGGCGCAAGGAACAGCAGGCCGCGGCCGACGTGCTGGGGGTGAAGCGGGTGCTCTACCTGGAAGAACCGGACGGCGAGCTTCAACCCACGCTCGACCTGCGCAAACGGGTGGTCGCCGAAATCCGGCGGTACAAACCGGAGGTCATCATTGCTCCAGACCCCACCCGCTACTTCTACACCGACTACATCAATCACGCCGACCACCGGGCCGCCGGCGTGGTGGCCATCGACGCGGTTTTTCCCGCGGCCCGCAACCGGATGTACCACCCGGAACTGCTGGACGAGGGCCTGGAACCCCATACCGTCAGGCAGGTTTACCTGGTTGGTCCGGCCCAACCCGACCGCTGGGTAGACATTACCCCGGTTTTCGAAACCAAGCTCCGGGCCATCCGGTGTCACGTTAGCCAGATAAAGGACGTGGACTATATGGAATCCCGCGTCCGCCAGCGCCATCAGGCGGTGGACGAGTACGGACGCGAGGTGATGCGAGAAGGTTTCCGGATATTGACCATTGGGTAAACAGAACGGTTTTTTGAAAGGAGAAAAACAATGGGAGCATTTAAAACACCAGACCTGACCGACCAGTTTGTGGAGCTGGTTCGCCGGGCGGCCACAGTTCTGCCGGAGGATATGAAGGCCGCGCTGGAGCGGGCCAAAGCCCAGGAAGAACCCGGCTCCGCCGCGGAAGGCGCGCTGGACACCATTCTCAAGAACGTCGAAATGGCCCGCGAATACTCCACCCCCATCTGCCAGGACACCGGCACCCCCATCTTTGAAATTCACTACCCGCTGGGTATCTCCACCCGCGCCCTGGCGGAACAAATCCGGCGGGCAGTCGCCATTGCCACCCAGCGAAGCTACCTGCGCCCCAACGCGGTCGATAGTTTGACCGGCAAGAACAGCGGCGACAACACCGGCGAGGATTTCCCCACCATGCACTTCCACGAGTGGGACAAGGATTACCTGCATGTGGACCTCCTGCTCAAGGGCGGCGGCTGTGAAAACGTGTCTACCCAGTACAAACTGCCGGACGCGCGGCTCAAGGCCGGCCGCGACCTGGAAGGCGTGCGCCGGGTGGTGCTGGACGCGGTGCACCAGGCCCAGGGCAAGGGCTGCGCGCCGGGTGTGCTGGGCGTAGCCATCGGCGGCGACCGCGGCGCGTCGTACATTAAATCCAAGCAGGTTCTGCTCCGCAAGCTGGACGACAAAAACCCCAACGAGGAGCTGGCAAAGCTGGAAGAGAAGCTGTACGAGGAGGCCAACCAGTTGGGTATCGGGCCGATGGGCTTTGGCGGCAAGACCACCGTCCTGGGAGTAAAGGTGGGCACGCTCCACCGCCTGCCGGCCTCGTATTTTGTGTCGGTGGCTTATATGTGTTGGGCCAACCGCCGGGCCAGTATGGATGTTGCCTTTAAGGATGACCAGGTGGAGGTGAACTATGCGTAGGCTGACCGTTCCCATTTCTGATGAAGAAATCCGCAGTCTGCACGTCGGCGATACGGTTTACCTGAACGGCATCATTGTGACCGGTCGCGACGCGGCCCACAAGTTTATGGTGGAAAAATTCATCCGCAATCCGGTTCCACCGGAGGAAGCGGCGCTGTACGAGGAGCTGAAGAAACTGCTCAACGGCGGGGTCATTTACCACTGCGGGCCGGTGGTCAAAAAACACGAGGATGGAAGGTGGTCGTTTGTGGCCGCGGGGCCAACCACCAGCATCCGCGAAGAGGTGTACCAGCCGGAAGTGATTGCCCATTTCAACCTGAAGGGCGTTATCGGCAAGGGGGGGATGGGGCCGAATACGCTCAAAGCCTGCCAGGAAGGGCCGGCCGTGTACTTCCACGCCATCGGCGGCGCGGCTACGCTGATTGCCCAGGCTGTTAAGGAAGTGGTGACCGTGCACAAGCTGGAGTTCGGCGTGCCGGAGGCGATGTGGGTTATCCGGGTGGAAGACTTCCCGGTGGTGGTCACGATGGACAGCCACGGGCAGAGCATCCACCAGCAGGTTGAGGAAAAGTCGGCGCAAAAGCTGGCCGAATTGATTGGAGTTTAGAAACCACCTGGAAAGTAGAGGCGGGTCTGAGACCCGCCTCTACGGAAACGCGGTTTTCTGGGGAAGGAGGATGTCCGATGCTGTACCGCATAGAAACGGATAC
>RFJV01000320.1 GCA_003694775.1 Chloroflexota bacterium
GAGGGCCAGCGGCCCCAGCGAGTCTGCGCCGGTTGTGCCGGGCAGACGGAAGAAGAGGCCGGCGCCCAGCAGAAGACCAATCACAATGATTCCCTGTCGATGAAGAAGTTTCCAGAACGGATACATCGGTTGCAGGCTCCCCTTTCGATTGACGATTTACGATTGACGATTTACGATTGACGATTGGTGATTGGCGATTAGGAGATTGGAGATTGGAGATTGGAGATTGGAGATTGACGATTTACGATTACCCTCACCCCTCCATTCACCATTCACCATTCACAATTCAAAATTCCCCATCCCCCTCCCTACCGCCACCAGTCTTTCTGCGAACGCGGGTCCAGAAATGTGCCGTTATCCCGTATGGCGATGCGCAGTTCCTTGCCGGCGGCGTGGCCAAGGGGCTGGTCTGTCCGCAGGGCCGGCAGGCTATTGCCCACTCGCCAGCCGTTGGCATCCACCTGGGCACGGTAAAGGGCCAGCAGGTTGGGGTCCACACAGACACCCAGCAGGTGCACCACGTACCCCGCGGCCACCGTATCACGGCGGGTGTAGCCCAGGGTAATCTGCTGTTCGTCGGCGTAGAGGACCATCGCCCGGTAGCCGCCGGGGTAAATTTCTGCCGCCCGGCTGGGGATGGTCAGCAGTTCACCGGGGGTGGTGCTGACCCCCAACAGCGTGACCTCCCACCGGGTGACCGGCGGCCCGGCACAGCCGTGCGGACTGCCGCGGCAGTCCGCCGGCGACCACTGCCAGCTGTTGACCTGATAGGCGGCCCGGAAAAAAGGCACGCGCCGCGGCTGGAAAATAGCAGATAGCTGGGGCGCGTCGCTGTCGGTGGGGCCGTTGTACGGCACCAGGGTCAGAGCCGCGGCCACGGGCTGAAAGCCGCGGCGGAGCAGGTTCAGGTCGCCGGTGGCAAAGTCGGGGTGGTCAAACCGGGGACCTTCGATGGGGATAATATCAAACACCGCCGTTGATGCAGGTGGGCAGGGTGAAACAGGAGTTGGTGGAGGGGGGCTGGGGGTTGGCGTGGCCGTTGCCGAAGCCACCGGTTCGGCGGTAGTTGGGATTGGTTCCGGTGTGGGAGACGCTCGCCGCGGCGTTGGGGTGGGAGAAGCTGTTGGCCTGGGCGGCAAAAGCCAGAGGATTTCCACCTCGGTACGAGTTGAGACGGCAGGCGGGGAGACTGTCGGAACGGCAGATGTTGGTGTGGGAGAGGAAAAATGAACCGGTTGAGGCGGCAAGGCAGACGAAGCCGGCACGTCCTCAACTGTACCGGCAGAAAAAAACCACCCTACCAGTATGAGAGCCGCGGCCAGGAGAAGAAACCACCCCGACAGAACGTTTCGTGAAGGAGGAAAACGGTCTGAAAACATACGAAAGTTAAACTGCAGAAAATTCAGAAAAACGCGCCTTGCGCAGACAAATTTCGTAAATTCGTAATTTCGTCAATTCGTCCATTCGTGTGTTCGTAACAAATTCGTGGCCGGCTGGATAGCTACCTTTGCCCGATAATTACCCGCCGGACAGCTTGGCCGGATATCCCAACGCCTTCAACTGCTCGACCACCCGCTGGCGGTGGTCGCCCTGAAGCTCGATGATGCCGGTACTGCCGTCGAATTTTGTTGTGCCGCCCGACCCGCACAGCGACTTGAGCGTTTTAGCCAGCGCAGACAGGTCGGCCGCGGTCAGGGTGAAGCCCGTCACCACGGTAACGGTTTTTCCCTTGCGGCCTTTGGTTTCCCGGCGTACCCGGATTTTCTGCTGGCCCGGCGGCAGAGATTGGGCCGGGCCAGAAGTGGGGGCCGGTTTTTTGCGTTTGTCGCCGTCACGGGTGGAGTAAACAATTTTTTTGGACATACTTCGATTGACGATTGACGATTGATGATTGACGATTGATGATTAACGATTGAAGATTTGTGATTTGCGATTGACGATTACCCTCAACGCTCTATTCACAATTCACAATTAATACGCGCCCAGCTCGCGCAGGCGGTCGTCGCTGATGCCGAAGTGGTGGGCAATTTCATGCCGCACGGTATGCTGAACCGTGCTGATAACCTCTTCGCGGGTCCGGCATACCCGCTCGATGGGCAGACGGTAGATGGTAATCTTATCCGGCAGAACCAGGCCGTAATGACTGCCCCGGCGGGTCAGCGGGACTCCCTGGTACAGGCCAAACAGAAGCTGACCGGGCTTCAAGCCGACGGCGCGGCGTTCGCTCTCGGTGGGCCAATCGGCCACCACCACCTCGATATTCTGCAGTTTTTGCTGGAAAAACTCCGGCAGAGCTTCCAGAGCCTCAACCACCAACTGCTCGAACTCTTCCGGAGAGAATCTGGTCGAAAAGCTCATCAACGGGCAGGCTCCTGCTGGTTATCCAGAATCCGGCGTATCAGGCGCAGGAATTCGGCAGGGACAATGGGTTTCTGAACAAAGGGGACTTCCGTTTGCAGGATGCCGTGCCGGGCAAGCTCCTGGTCGGGATAGCCGGACATCAACAGCACCCGCATTTCAGGCCGGTCCAGGAGCAGGGTTTCCGCCAACTGCTTGCCGCCGGTATCGGGCAGAACCACGTCCGTTACCAGCAGATGGATGGGGCCGGAATGTGCCGCGGCGACCCGGCGGGCCTCCTCGCCGCTTCCGGCAATGAGCAGGTGGTAGCCGTACACCTCCAGAGCTACCTGGAGCAAGGCACGTACGCCTTCATCGTCCTCCACCAGCAGGACAGTTTCCGAACCGCGCGGCGGCTGGTTCGCCGGAAGGGGAGAAGAACCGGCCTTTTCCGGAACCGGCTCAACCGCCGGCAGATAGATGGTAAACGTGGTTCCCCGGCCTTCCTCACTCTCAACGTCAATTTCCCCCCCGGACTGGGTTACAATGCCGTAAACCGTTGCCAGCCCCAGGCCCGTGCCCTGTCCGGTGGGTTTGGTAGTGTAAAACGGCTCAAAAATATGCTCCATCACCTCCCGGCTCATCCCCACCCCGGTATCGCGGACGGTCAGCCTGACCCGCGGCGGTTCTGTGGAACCATTTGGCGGTACATTTTCGGTGGCAATGAGAAGCTCTCCGCCGTTGGGCATCGCGTCGCGGGCATTGACGGCCAGATTCAGGATGACCTGATGCAAACGGGTTGAGTCGGCCTTGACGGGAAGCAGGTTGGGAGACAGCCGGGTTTGCAGTTGGATATGTTCGCCAATAATGGGGCGGAGCATTTTTGCTACCTCGCGGACCAGATGGTTCAGGTCCACTTCTCGGGGCGACATCTCCTTGCTCCGGCTGAAAGCCAGAAGCTGTTGGACCAGCCCCGCGGCCCGCTCTCCTGCCCGGCTGATGCGGGTGACCAGCTCCTGCCGGGAATCATCCGGCGGCAGTTGGGACTGAAGGAGTTGGGCAAACCCGTTGATTGAGGTGAGCAGGTTGTTGAAATCGTGGGCAATCCCGGCGGTCAGACGGCCAACCGCCTCCATCTTCTGGGCCTGGAGATACCGTTTTTCCAGCTCCATTTCGCGGGTTATGTCCCGCTTAATGGCAACAAAACTGGCAATCTTTCCGGCATCATCTACAATCGGGCTGATGGTGGCCTGTTCCGTGTACAGGGAGCCGTCTTTTTTGCGGTTGACAAACTGCCCCCGCCATACCTTGCCGGCAGTGATGGTCTGCCACAGGTCGCGGTAGAAATCATCGTTTTGCTGGCCGCTTTTGAGAATCCGCGGCGTTTTGCCAATGACTTCATCAGCGCAGTAGCCGGTGGCCTGCTCAAAAGCCGGGTTGACATACATGATGACCCCCTGGGGGTTGGTCATCATAATAATATCGCCGGACTGCTCCACCACCGCGCTGAGCCGTTTTTCCAGACTGCGCATCTTCTGCCGCTCGGTAATGTCCCTCTCGATGAAGAGGATGAACCGCTCCCCACCGATTTCTATCAGGCTGGCCCGCACCTCCACCGGAAACAGACTGCCGTCTTTACGCCTCTGCCGGGTCTCAAAGGTCAGCGCACCGGCTTCATGCAGTTGGTGGAAACGGGCCAGCCGCTCCTGCTGGGTGTCTCCAGCGCTCAGCAGACTGAACGGCATTCCCACCAGCTCCTCCCGGCGGTAGCCGGTCATCCGGCAGGCGGCCTGGTTGACCTCCTCAATCACCGGGTCGCCGCGCAGAGGTTCCAGCACAAAGATAGCATCGGGAGACTTTTCAAACAGGGTCCGGAAGCGATGTTCGCTGGCGTAAAGACGGCGCTGGAGGTAGCGCCATTCGGTAATATCCTGAGAAATACCTACCAGCCGGCGCGTGCCCGTCTGGGGGTCGGTCTCCAGGCGGGCGCGGTCCCGCATGACCCGTTCCTGCCCATCGGGCCGGATGATGCGGTACACAATATCGTACGACCCGCCGGCGCGCAGGGTTTCGGCCATTGTGTCTTCTACATATCCCCGGTCTTCGGGGTGGATGAGGGGGTAGAACGTGCCGCCGCGGGGCGGCATCGTTTCCGGGGTAGTGCCGAACAACCGGTAGATAATATCGGCCCGGACGACGGTATCGGTTTGGGGGTCGTACTCCCAGTGGCCCAGGCGGGCAATTTGCTGGGCCTGGGTCAGACGGTTTAGATTTTTCTGCAAAGCCAGTTCGGCTTCTTTCTGGGGGGTGACATCGCGGCCTATGGCAATCGAGCCGATGGGCTGTCCGGTGTCATTTTCCAGATTGCGGGAATGCCAGGAGATGACCCGGCGGGTTCCATCCTTGCAGAGAATGGTGGTTTCGAAGTTTTCCACCACCTCGCCGCGCTGGATGATGTCCATTGCTGTGGCAAAGATTTTCTGGCGGTAGGCTGTATCGGGGTAGAGCCATTCCCAGATACGGGCATGTCCCACCACCTCCTCACGGGAGTAGCCGGAGATTTGCTCGGCGGCCTTGTTCCAGAGGATGACATTGCCGTCCGCATCCAGCACGTCAATCCAGACATTGGCATCATCGATGATGGTCTCCCGGAACTGGACCAGATGCTGAAGCTCCTCGTCGCGGACCTTCTGGTCGGTGATGTCGAACATAACGCCCTGCAGAAACATTGCCTGCCCGGACGAATCCCGCACCAGCACCGCCTCATCCCGAATCCAGATGGTGCGGCCGTCGCGGGTCAGCATCCGGTACTCGGAGCGGAACGGTTTGCCGGAAGCATGGCTGGCGGCTACCTCCTGCAGAACCCGGTCGCGGTCGTCGGGGTGGAGCTGGTGAAACCAGACATCGTATTCTTTTGTATACTCTTCCGGTTTGAAGCCCAACACCTGCTCAACCTGCGGGCTGACATACAGGGTGGTGCTGGTTTCATCCAGGGCGGCGATGTAGGTGATGGCGGGGATGTTTTCCACCAGGGCACGGTAGCGGGCCTCTGATTCACGGAGGGATTGCTCGACCTGCCGGCGGACCCGGATTTCTTCCTGCAGGCTGGTAAAGAGGCGGGCATTCTCAATGGCCGCGGACAGGTGATTGGCAAAGGCAAGCACGGCCGGCACGTCGGCCGGAGTCAGGCGGGAATCTGTAACGCTCAGAATGCCGCAAACCTCAGCTTCCACTTGCAAGGGGGCGTATACTGCCGGGAACGTTCCCAAAAGCGGCCAAAATTTATCCTGAACGGCTGTCGCCGCCTCCGGCAGTATCTGGGCAATCACCGCCCGGTTGTCGGCGACAAATGCAGGCCCGGCAGTATCCAATACCCGGCAGAACACCTCCACCTGCCGGAGCGGGAAGGAATACCCCAGACCGGGAATGCCGGTAAGACCTTCCAGCCTGGGCAGAAGGTCGCCGGGCATGGCAATGGCCCGGATAACCATTCTGTCCGTACCGGCATCCCGCAGATAAATGGAGCCGCGGATGCCCAGCTTCACCATTTCGGCCTGAAAGGTGGTAAAGACCTCCTCTTCGGAGTGGGCCGCTTTCTGCAGTTGAGCCGCCGCGGCATTCAGGGCATGCACAAAATCCAGATGGCGACCGGGGGATGAGTTGGATAAGTGGTCTATCATAAGCGGAACTCTGGCTCACGTCTGGAACTTCGTAGGGGATATTATATCCGATAATGGAAATTTGTGTAATTGGGCCGACCGCGAATAAAAAACGAAAGCACGAAACGGGTGCGTTTCTTTTTTTGGCAACCGGAGCCGTCCACGAAATTTTCACGAATACACGAATATACGAATACCCGACTTGTCCCCGCCAGGGGGATGGACGGCCTATAGGGGCGAATAATTATTCGCCGCTACGGAAGCCGCATTTTCAGGACGTAGGGTCGCCCCCTTGCCCGGTAGGGACACAGCGCCGCTGTGCCCTTACAAAAACGAAAATCCGTCCCCGGCTCTGCCAGGGCGGGCAAAAATTTGAAACGCACCCGCACGAAACGGGTGTATTTCATTTTTGGGGCGAATTTTGATTGGCGGTAGGGCCGGCATCCCTATGCCGGGCCCATTTTCTGGGGCATAGGGATGCCCCAGCTACC
>RFJV01000321.1 GCA_003694775.1 Chloroflexota bacterium
AACTCTTAAACTCACAAACTATTCTCACGAGGAGAGCAGTATGGCATTCAAAATCCTGATTACAGACGACCTCTCACCGCAGGGGTTGGCCCGGCTGGAACAGGCCGAAGATGTAGAATTTGACATCGTCAAGGGGCTGACCCCGGAAGCGCTGGCCGAACGAATCAAGGGGTACGATGGTCTGATTGTGCGGAGCAGTGTCAAGGTGACCGGGGAGGTGCTGGCCGCGGCAGACCGTTTGAAAGTGGTGGGCCGGGCCGGGGTGGGGGTCGATAATATCGACGTGGATGAGGCCAGCTTGCGGGGCATCATTGTGATGAATACACCCGGCGCGAACACCATCGCCACCACCGAGCATACGATGGCCCTTCTGCTGGCTCTGTGCCGCAACCTGCCGCAGGCTCACATCAGCCTGACCTCCGGAGAGTGGAACCGGAAAAAGTTCCTGGGTGTTCAGCTCTACCGGAAGACAATCGGCGTGATTGGGATGGGCCGGATTGGGACGCGGGTGGCCCTGCGATGCCAGGCCTTTGGTATGCACGTGCTGGCCTACGACCCCTACCTGAGCGACGAAGTGGCCCAGGATTTGAAGGTCGAGCCGGTCAGTCTGCCGGAACTGCTGGCCCGCTCCGATTTTATTACCCTGCACGCCGCGCTGACCCCGGACACGGAAAAGCTCATCGATGCCGAGGCCATTGCCCGGATGAAGGAGGGAGTGCGCATTATCAATGCCGCCCGCGGCGGTCTGATTGATGAAGCGGCGCTGATTGAAGGACTGCGGTCGGGCAAAATTGCCGGCGCGGCCCTGGATGTCTTTGCCGAGGAGCCGCTTCCACCGGACAGCCCCCTGCTGAAAATGGAGAACGTCATCGTTACCCCCCACCTGGCCGCCAGCACCGTGGAGGCCCAGCGGGATGTCAGCACCCAGATTGTGGACCAGGTGCTCGACGCCCTGCGCGGGCTGGACTACCGCAACGCCATCAACATGCCCGTTGTCGACGCCCAACTGCTGAAAAATCTCCGCCCCTATATGGAGCTGGCCCAGAAGCTGGGCAGTCTGCAAACCCAACTGGCCGATAGTGCTATCCGGCGGGTAGAGGTTGAAATTGAAGGCGAAGAAATTCAGGACCACATCAAACCGCTAACCGTCGCCATTCTGAAGGGAATTCTCAAACCTGTTCTCCACCAGACGGTCAACTACATCAACGCCCCGCATCTGGCCCAGAAGCGAGGTATTGCCGTCTCTCAGACCCGCGGGCTGGCGAAACTGGATTATCCCAACCTCATTACCTGCCGGGTGGAATGGGAAGGCGGCAGTCGAACCATCTCCGCCTCCCTGTTCAACCACACGACCCCGCGGTTGGTGCAGATTGACGGCTACCGGATTGATGTTCGCCCCGAGGGCATCATCCTGGTGGTCAGCAACCACGACCAGCCGGGCATCATCGGCTATATGGGCACGGTGCTGGGACAGAACAACATCAACATTTCTGCCTGGCGGTACGGGCGGAAAGAGCCGTACGGGCTGGCGATTTCCTTCATCGGCGTAGACAGCGACGTACCGGATGACGTCATCGATACTCTGCTGAAGTTTGAGCCGGTCATCTGGATAAAGAAAGTTTACCTGTAACTGTAACCTTTTCCTCTCGCCCGCATCAAAAGGGGATGGAAAGCGTAAGAATACGCTATCTGAAGCGTCTGAGA
>RFJV01000322.1 GCA_003694775.1 Chloroflexota bacterium
CAATCGCCAATCGACAATCGTCAATCGCTATGTCTTATCCAACCAACCGGCAAATTGCCGACTTACTGAACCGCATTGCTGGTCTGCTGGAAATCAAAGGGGAGAACCCCTTCAAAATCCGGGCCTACCGCCGCGCCGCGGAGCAGATTGCCCACCACGGACAGGAGCTGGCCGAGCTGTGGCAGTCCGGTGATGATTTGCGCCGGCTGGAGGGGGTCGGCCAGGCCATTGCCGACAAGCTGGACGAGCTGTTCCGTACCGGTCGGCTGGAATTCTGGGAACGGCTGACCGCCGAAGTACCGGAGAGCCTGCTGGAGGTGCTGGAAATTCCGGAGGTCGGTCCGGCCCTGGCCCGAACAATGTGGCAGGAACTGGGGCTGACCACCGTGGCCGGGGTGCAGGCCGCGGCCGAGCAGGGTAAACTGCGTACCCTGCCCCGGATGGGCAAAAAGAAAGAAGCCCGCATCCTGGCCGGCATTCGGGCGATGGCCCGCCGGCAGACCGGACGATTTCATCTGGGACAGGCCTGGCCGCTGGCCCGGCAGGTACTGGCTGTTCTGGGCGACCTGCCGCAGGTGGTCCGGGTAGAAACCGCCGGCAGTCTGCGCCGCATGCGCGATACCATCGGCGACCTGGACTTTCTGGCCGCCACCGACCACCCCGCGGCGGTGATGGAGGTCTTTGTCCGCCTGCCGGATGTGGCCGAGGTGTTGGGGTCGGGTGAAACCAAGACCTCGGTCCGCTTCAAGAACGGCCTTCAGGCCGACCTGCGCTGTGTGCCGCCGGCTCGCTGGGGCACGGCCCTGCAGTACTTTACCGGCAGTAAAAGCCACAATGTTAAAATCCGGGAGCTGGCCCAACGGCAGGGCTACAGCCTCAATGAGTACGCCCTGACCCGCGAGCAGGACGGCAAGCCGTTCCTCTTTGATACCGAGGCCGCGCTGTATGAGTTTTTGGGGCTGGCCTGGATTCCGCCCCACCTGCGCGAGGATTGGGGCGAAATCGAAGCCGCCCGGTCCGGCGCCCTGCCCGCCGGTCTGTCCGTCGCCGACATCCGCGGGGAGGTGCACTGCCACTCCACCTGGAGCGACGGGCGGAACACCATCGAGGAGATGGCTCGCGCCGCCCTGGCCCGCGGCTACGAGTATCTGGTCATCACCGACCACTCCCGCAGTCTGGGGGTCGCCAATGGTCTATCGGTGGAGCGTTTGCGCCAGCAGAGCCGGGAGATTGAGGCGGTGCAGGCGCGGGTTCCCGGTATCCGGCTGTGGCAGGGCGCGGAGGTTGAAGTCAAGGCGGACGGCTCGCTGGATTACCCCGATGATGTGCTGGCCGGGCTGGACTTTGTGGTGGCTTCAGTGCATACCGGTCTGCGGCAGGACCGGGAGACCCTCACCCGCCGCGCCCTGGCTGCTATCCAGAACCCGCACGTCAAGGTGCTGGCACACCCCACCGGCCGTCTGCTGACCGACCGGCCCGGCGGGGATTTCGATATGGAAGCCGTTTTTCAGGCCGCGGCCCGGACCGGTACCCTGCTGGAAATCAACGCCTCCCCCTACCGGCTGGATTTACCCGACGTGCTCGTTCGCCGGGCCATTGCGGCAGGGGTTAAACTCATCATCAACTGCGACGCCCACGGCGTGGAGGATTTCGACAACCTCCAGTTTGGCGTGGCTACGGCCAACCGCGGCTGGGCCGCGGCGGAGCAGGTCGCCAACACCCTGCCGCTGGCGGAATTTGAGGCCCAAATGGGACTGGTGCAAAAGTAGAAAGTCACAAAACCCGGCAAACTTCATCCCAGGCGACTGCCATCCGGCAGTCGCTTTTTTGTTGTCCGGCTGGATGCCGGACGGGCAACAACGAAAAAATACACAAAACATAGACAAAAGAAAAATAAATATTGACAAAATTTTGATAATATGGTATACTTTGTTCGTAATCGTTCAGCTTTACCCGAAAGGAACACTCGTATGACCTCATCTTCCGTGCCCTGGGAACAAAGCCTGCTCTCCAAAGCAACTGCCGCCTTCGAAAGCGGCCTGCCGGCTGTGCCCCAGTCCTTTTCCGCGGATGAAGCCGGCCTGGCCCAGGCTTACCACCACGCCGACAGCATCACTCGCCGGAACAGCCGGACATTCTATCTGGCGACCAGCCTTCTGCCGGTAGAAAAACGCCGGGCCATCCGCGCCCTCTACGCTTTCTGCCGGGTCAGCGACGACGTGGTCGACCGCGCAGACGGGGACCGGTTGGCACGTCTGGCCGGCTGGCGGTCTGCGCTTCAGGGCGAAGCACCGCCTGCTTCCGACCCCGTCCTGACTGCCTGGGCCGATACCCGCCACCGCTACCGCATCCCGCCCCTCTACGCCGAACAGCTTCTCGACGCCCTGTCCCAGGACTTGACGGTGACCCGCTACCCCTCTTTCAACGAATTGGCCCACTACTGCTACGGGGTGGCCTCGACGGTGGGCCTGATGTCCATGCATATCATCGGCTACCGCGGTCCCGAGGCGTTGCCCTACGCCGTCAAGCTTGGGGTCGCTCTGCAGTTGACCAACATCCTGCGCGACGTAGGCGAAGATTGGCGGCAGGGCCGCCTGTACCTCCCGCAGGATGAACTGGCCGCCTTCAACCTGTCTGAGGCAGACCTGGATACCGGCCGCGTGGACGACCGCTGGCGGGCCTTGATGCGCTTCCAGATTCTGCGCACCCGCCGCCTCTACACCGAGTCCTTGCCCGGTGTGGCTCTGCTCCATCCCGACGGCCGGTTTGCCGTAGCCGCGGCGGCAGAACTGTACCGGGCCATCCTGGACGACATCGAGGCTCACGATTACGATGTATTCAATCGCCGCGCCCATCTCGGCGCGGTCAAAAAGCTGGTCCGTTTGCCCGGCATCTACTGGCGAGTGGCGACCAGTCGCTACCAGCAGAATTGACGAGGTTCCAACCAATGAACAACCCCAGAAGTATTGTCATCGGTAGTGGTTTTGGCGGGTTGGCTGTTGCCGCCCGCCTGGCCGCTCGCGGTCACCGGGTGGATGTCTTCGAGAAGATGGACGGCCCCGGCGGCCGGGCCTACACCTTTGAACGGGACGGCTTCCGCTTCGACGGCGGCCCCACGGTCATCACCGCCCCTTTTCTCTTTGACGAAATTTTTGCCCTGGCCGGCCGCCGGCGGGAAGATTACGTGGAATTTCTCCCCGTGGACCCCTTCTACCGTATTTTTGACCACCAGGGCCGCTATTTTGAATACAATGGCGATGTGGACTTTGTCTTCTCCCAGATTGACCGCTGGAACCCGGCAGACAAGGATGGCTACCGCCGTTTTCTGTCCACCACGCGGGCCATTTTCCAGAAAGGTTTTGTGGAGCTGGCGGACAAGCCATTCCTCCATTTCGGCGACATGCTTCGTGTAGCCCCCGACCTCATTCGTTTGCAATCCTACCGGTCGGTGTATGGCTACGTGTCCCGGTTTATTCAGGATGACTTCCTGCGCCGCTGTTTTACCTTCCATCCCTTACTCATCGGTGGCAATCCTTTCAATGCCTCCTCTATCTACGCCATGATTCACTACCTGGAGCGGGAGTGGGGCGTCTGGTACGCCCGTGGGGGAACCGGTGCTCTGGTGCAGGCCCTGGCCCGGCTCATCGAGGAGCTGGGCGGCAGAATCCACTACCGCACCGAAGTGGACGAAATTCTGGTTGAAAACCGGCAGGCCGTGGGAGTACGGCTCAAGGATGGAACTGTCATCCCCGCCGACCACGTCATCTCCAATGCCGACGTGCCGTTTACCTACATGAACATGATTGCTCCCAGGCACCGCGGTCTGCGCAACTCAAACTTCCGCTACCAGCACCTGACCAGGTACAGCATGTCGCTGGTGGTTATCTATTTTGGCGTGAATCGCCAGTACCGGGACACGCCGCTGGCCCATCACAACATTATCCTCAGCCGGCGCTACAAGGGGTTGCTCCGGGACCTGTTCCGGGCCAAAACCCTGCCGCCCGATTTCTCCCTCTACCTGCATATGCCCACCCTCACCGACCCGTCGATGGCTCCGCCGGGTCACGAGAGCTTCTACGTGTTGGCCCCGGTGCCCCATCTCGGCGCAGACATCGACTGGACGCAGACTGCCCGTCCCTTCCGCGATGCGGTGATGCAGTTCCTGGAAGACAACTACCTGCCCGACCTCCAGCGTCACATCGTGACCGAGCATATGATTGACCCCCGTCATTTTCAAAACCGGCTGAACACCTACCTGGGCACCGGTTTCTCCATCCAGCCTGTGCTGACCCAGTCGGCCTGGTTCCGGCCCCACAACCGGTCGGAGGATATTGACAACCTCTATTTTGTTGGCGCCGGAACCCATCCCGGTGCGGGTTTGCCCGGCGTTGTTTCTTCTGCCAAAATTGTTGAATCGCTTATCACCGGCGACCCACCGTTGCCGGTCCCAGAAGGATTACATCATGATTTACACCCTGCTTCGTGAACAGTTCATCCCTGCTTCTCTGGAGGAAGTGTGGAACTTTTTTTCCACCCCGCGCAATCTGAACCGGATGACCCCCCCGGATATGGCCTTCCGGTTCGTCTCCGGCGGCGACGAACCGATGTATCCCGGACAGCTCATCCAGTACCGGATAGCCCTTTTCCCCGGCGTGCGGGTTCCCTGGCTCACCCAGATTACCCATGTTGAGCCTGGCCGGCTGTTCGTCGACGAACAGCGCATCGGTCCGTACCGGCTGTGGATACATGAGCACCGTTTCCAGCGCGTGGAGCGGGGCGTCCTTATGACCGACCACGTCACCTACGCCCTGCCCTTTTCCCCTGTTGGCGACCTCCTGCATCCGTTGCTGGTCCGGCCCCGGCTGGAAGCCATTTTTAACTACCGCCGCCAGATGGTCGCCGAACTGTTCGGCGCGGGCACGCAGAAGGCAGAAACGCCCGCCCATCCGGCGGGACAATCCGACACTATTCCGGAGAAAATATGATGACCGGTTGGCCTGTTCCCAAAATCGTTGTCAGCGAGTGTCTGGGCTTTGCCCACTGCCGTTACGATGGCAGTATCATCCCCGACCGTATCGTGTCTGCCCTGCAGTCGCACGTCTCTTTTGTCCCCGTCTGCCCCGAAGAACGCATCGGCCTGGGGACTCCCCGCCCGCCGATACGGCTGGTGTTGTCCGGCGATGCGGTGCGTCTCCTCCAGCCCGATACCGGCCAGGACCTGACCGAAGCAATGCAGGAGTTCAGCCGCGCCTTTCTTGCCGCCCTCTCTCAGATAGACGGCTTCATCCTGAAAAACCGCTCGCCGTCCTGTGCGGTCAGGGATGCCAAACTTTACCCTGGCGAGGGCCGGAAAGCCTCCGCTGGACAGCGCCCCGGCCTGTTCGGTGAGGCAGTGCTCCAGACCTTTCCCGACCTGCCGGTGCTGGATGAGGGCCGCCTGACCAACCGGCACATCCGGGAACATTTTTTGACTGCCGTTTTTGCCCTGGCTCGCCTGCGCGAAGTGGTCAGTACGGGGCAGATGGGGAAGCTGGTCGACTTTCACAGCCGGTACAAGCTTATCCTGATGGCCTACCACCAGACCCAAATGCGGAAGCTGGGCCGGCTGGTTGCCAATCCGGAGCGTTTACCCGTGGCCGAGGTGATGGCCCGTTACCAGGCCGGCTTCCGGGCCGCGATGCTCAGGCCGCCCCGCCGTCCATCGGTCATCAATGTGCTGATGCATGCCTTTGGCTATTTTTCCAAACAGCTCAGCCCGGCAGAAAAAGCCCATTTTCTGGACTTGCTGGTCGACTACCGGGCCGGCCTGGTCCCTCTCAGCACCCCGACGGGTGTTCTGCAGTCCTGGATGGTCCGCTTCAGCCAACCCTATCTGGAAGGACAGGCCTTTTTCCGCCCCTTCCCGGAGGCCCTGCTCACCGCCCTGGATTCCGGTAAGGGCCGCGTCGCCGGCAGTTGAGGAAGGAGTCTATGCTGACTGTTATCTGGTGGATACGCCGTGACCTGCGCCTGGCCGACAACCCGGCCCTCACTGCGGCATTGGCCGCGGGCCGGCAGGTCATCCCTTGTTTCATTATTGACCCGCGGCTGATGGATGGCCCTGCCGCGGCGGAGAAACGCCGCGCCTTTCTGCTGGCCGGCTTGCATACCCTGGATACCGGTCTGCGCGCCCGCGGCAGTCGGCTGGTCATCCGCATGGGCAATCCGCTGGCCGAACTGCTTCGCCTGCGCCAGGAAAGCGGGGCCGCGGCCGTCTTCGCCGAAGCCGACTTTTCCCCCTTTGCCCGCCGTCGTGACGCCCGGATTGCCGCACAGCTACCGCTCCACCTGCACGGCGGCCCCACCCTGCGCCACCCCAACGATGTGCTCAAGGCCGACGGCACACCCTACACCGTCTTTACCCCCTACAAACGCGCCTGGCTGAACCTGCCCCTGCCCTCTGCCGAACATCTACTGCCTGCACCGGCCCGCCTGCACACCCCGGCCGGCCTGACCAGCCTGCCCCTTCCGCCGGTACAGCCGCCGGAACTGTTTCCGCCCGGCGAAACCGAGGCCCAAAATCGCCTGTGCCGTTTTACCAGCGGCCCCATTGCCCGCTACGCCGATACCCGCAACCTGCTGGCTGAGGATGGCACGTCTCGCCTGTCTCCCTACCTGCGGTTTGGCATGATTTCGGCCCGGCAGGCTATCGTGGCCGCCCGAACCGCCGTCGAGGCGGCAGACCAGCCCGCGGCCCGCCAGGGCGCGGAAACCTGGCTCAGCGAACTCGTCTGGCGCGAATTCTACGCCGCTATCCTGTTCCATTTTCCCCACGTTCTGCACCAGGCTTTCCGGCCTGTCTACCGGCAGATTGCCTGGAACGACTCCCCCGCCGCGCTCAAGCGCTGGCAAGAGGGGCTGACCGGCTACCCGGTGGTCGACGCGGCCATGCGCCAGCTTCAGGCGACCGGCTGGATGCATAACCGCGCCCGTATGCTCACCGCCTCCTTCCTGGTCAAGGACCTGCTCATCGATTGGCGGCAGGGGGAACAATGGTTCATGCAGAACCTGGTGGATGGCGACCCTGCCGCCAACAACGGCGGCTGGCAGTGGACTGCCGGGGTTGGCACGGACGCGGCTCCCTATTTTCGCATCTTCAATCCGGTCACCCAGAGCCGCCGGTTCGACCCCCACGGCGCGTACATCCGCCGTTGGTTGCCTGAACTGGCCCACTTGCCGGACGTGGCGGTCCACGCGCCGTGGGAAAAGGGATACACCGTGCCCGGTTATCCCTCGCCGTTGGTGGACCACAAGTTGGCCCGCCAGCGCACGCTGGCCGCCTTTGCCCAGGCCCGCCGGCAGTTTCAGGAGGTCCATCATGCCCAAAACGGCTGACCCCCCACCCGCCCCGCCGACCGTGGCCCGGCTGGGGCCGCGCACCGGTCTTTTCGCTCTGATGGCCCTGCCCCGCGGCTTTGGCGGAATTCTGCCCGTTCTGGAGAGGGTGCACCGCGAACTGGGCGACCTGTTTCAGCTGACCCTGCCCGGTTTCAAACCGGTGTTCGTGGCCGGGCCTGAGCCTATCCGGCAGGTTCTGCTGGAAAACCGGCATGCCTTTCTCTGGCGTCCCGACGCCGACCCCGTGGCCCGGCTTCTCGGCCGCGGAGTGCTGGTCACAGACGGCGAGGAGCACGCCCGCCTGCGCCGGCTGATGGAGCCGAGCAGTCGCCGGCCCCATTTTGCCCCCCGCTCCGGGCAGATGTGGCGGCTGGTGGACCGTATCGCCGGTTGCTGGCCCGCGGGACAGGCGGTCGACATGCTGGTCGAAATGCGGAAGCTGGCCCTGCTTATTTTTGAGGCCGTCTATTTCAGCCACGATATTGAGCCTAAACTGCCCCGTCTTTTCTCGCCGGTACTGCAGATTCTGGATTACATCGGGCCTGGCATGTGGATTGTGTTCGGGGCCAAGGCGCCGCCGGCGGCCATACGGGTGCTGGATGAGCACCTGTACGGCCTTATCCAGCACCGCCGCGGCAGTCCCAATCCCCCGGACGACCTGCTGACCCATCTGGTTCAGGCTCTGGATGATGACGCGCTCGTGCGCGACCAGCTTCTGACCATGCTCATCGCCGGACACGATACGAGTACTTCCCACCTGGCCTGGACGCTGTACCTGTTGGGGGCGCATGCCCGGTGGCTGGCCCAGGTTCAGGCGCAGGTGCGGGATGTGCTGGCGGATGACCCGCCAACGCCGGAGAACATCGGCAAACTGACTCTGCTCGACCAGACGGTCAAGGAAAGCCTGCGGCTCTATCCGCCCATTCACGTGGGCAACCGTTTTACCGCCGGGGATGTGGTTCTGGCTGGCTGTCACATTCCCGCCGGAACGCGGGTGATGGTCAGCTACTATCTGGTTCAGCGCCACCCCGACTTCTGGGAGGCGCCCGCGGAGTTCCGTCCGGAACGCTGGACTACCGGATTCCGGCCCGCGGCTTTTACCTATGTCCCCTTTGGCGGCGGCCCCCGCAACTGCATTGGCGCGGCCTTTGCTCAACTGGAAGCCCGGCTGGTGCTGGCGCGCCTGCTTCAGCGGTTCCGGTTTACCATGCCCCGCCAGCGGGTGTCGGTCTATATGGGCGCGGCCCTGGAACCGCGGCCCTATCTGAAGATGGAAGTGCAAGCTATCTAGGTGCGCCGCACCTGGTTGAGGCTATCTTATGACTTACTTTGGCTTTCTGGTCCGTTTTCTGGCTGTCCCTTTGCTCCTGCTGGCTCTTCTGCTGTGGCGGGACCATCGCCGCGGGATGCGTCTGCCGCCCAACCTGTCGAACCTGCCCGGTTGGTTAGCTGTGCTTCTGCACGTGGTCATTGCCGTGCTCTATACCACCCCCTGGGACAACTACCTGGTTGCCACCCGCGTCTGGTGGTACGACCCCCATCTGGTGACCGGCCTCACCCTGGGCTGGGTTCCGGTAGAGGAGTACACCTTTTTTGTTCTGCAAACCGTGCTGACCGGCAGTTGGGTGCTGTGGCTGGCTCGCCGGCTACCCCGCGCCGCGGCCTGGCGACCGGCTCAGCGGTGGCGCTGGACCGCGCTTCTGCTGGCGGGGGGGCTGTGGCTGCCGATGCTGTTTTTGCTCATCCTGGCTGTTACCCCGGCCACCTACATGGCCCTGATACTGGTTTGGGCCTTGCCGCCCATCGCCCTGCAGTTGGCCTTTGGCGCGGACATTCTCTGGCGCTACCGGCGGTTGGTGCTGACAGCGGTCGCTGTTCCTTCCCTCTTTCTGTCCGTGGCGGACGCCCTGGCTATCCGGCTGGGGGTGTGGACCATCAGCCCGGCGCAAACCCTGGGCCTGCATCTGCCCGGCGGTTTGCCGATGGAGGAGGCGCTCTTTTTCCTGGTAACCAACATACTGGTAGCTTTCGGCATAACCCTGGCCCTGGCCGAAGAATCCCGCCGGAGACTGCCCCGCTTCGGACGGCGCGTCGCCGTGCCGAACGGGGCAAACGGGGTGTCCTGAGATGGGCCGGCTTGCCTTGCTGTGGGTTCTGCTCGCATTTCTGTCTGGTTCGTTCCCATTTGCCGTCTGGCTGGGCCGGCTGTGGACCGGCAAAGATGTACGCACCATTGGCGACGGCAACCCCGGCGGAACCAATGCCTGGAAGCTGGGCGGCTGGCGGTTGGGGGCAATCGTGCTGGTGCTCGACTTTCTGAAGGCCGCGCTTCCCGTAGCTGTGGCCGGGCAGGTCTGGCAGTGGAACGGCGGGTGGCTGGTGGCTGTGGCAGTCGCCCCGGTGCTGGGACATGCTTTTTCGCCTTTTCTGCGCGGTCGGGGCGGTAAGGGGCTGGCCGCGGCTTTTGGGGTGTGGGCTGGCCTTACTCTGGCCGAAGGCCCGCTGGTAATGGGCCTGGCAATGGCTCTGTCCCTCAAACTGCGTCTGCGCGATGGGTGGGCTGTGGTTGCCGGCCTGCTGATTCTGCTGGTTTACGGCCTGGCTCGCGGCTGGTCGCCCGATGTTCTGCTGGTCTGGCGAATTCTGTTTGCCTGGCTGGTATGGGCCTACCGCGGCGACCTGGCCCGCTTCCCTGTTCGCCGGGAGACCTCCAATGGCTGACTTTCTGGCCGGCCTGCTTACCTGGCAAGGCCAGCAGGCCGGAATTGTGGCTTATCTGGCCTTGATTCTGGGCAACACCCTGCTCAATACCCTGACCCTGCGCCGGCTGGAGGACGCGCCGGAGCCATCGGTCTGGCCTGCGGTGGCAGTGCTGGTGCCGGCCCGCAACGAAGAGGAGACCATTGAGCGGTGTGTCTGTACCCTGCTGGCCCAGATTTACCCTCACTTTTCTGTCTGGGTGCTGGACGATGCCTCAACCGACCGCACACCGGACATACTGGCCCGGCTGGCCGCGGAGGATAGCCGTCTGCACCTTCTGCGGGGTGCTCCCTTGCCCGACGGCTGGCTGGGCAAGCCGTGGGCTTGCCAGCAGTTGGCTCAGGCCGTGGATGCTGACCTGCTTCTGTTTGTCGATGCGGATACAGAACACCACCCCCACCTGGTGCGCGACGCCGTGGCCGCCCTGATAGCCGGGCAAGCAGACCTGCTTTCGGCTATTCCGCACGAACTGACCCCCACCCTGGCCGAAAAGCTGACCGTTCCGATTATCCCCTGGAGCTTGCTGACCCACTTTCCATTGACCCTGGCCCGCTGGCTGGGCTGGCCGGTTTTCGCCGCGGCCATCGGCCAGATGATGCTGTTCCGGCGGGAGGCTTACCAGGCTGTCGGGGGACATGCCGCGGTACGCCGGGAAGTGGCCGAGGATATGGCCCTGGCCCGGCTGGTGGCCCGGCGTAAGCTTCGCTGGCGCCTGCTGGACGGGACGGGCCGCATTGCCTGCCGGATGTACCGGTCGCCGGGCGCGGTGTGGGAGGGGTTCGGCAAGAACCTGTTTCCGGTGTTTGGCCGCAATCTGCTCCTGTTTTTGTTTGTCTGGTTATGGCTGGGGGTTGTTTTTCTGGGGCCGTGGGTCGGACTGGTCAGCCGGATGATTTTCGGCGCGTCGCTGTCCCTCGCCGCGGGGCTGGTCGCCATTCTGCTGGCCCTGCTGGTATGGGCCGTGACGGTGGTCCGCCTGCGTCTGGCAAGGGACATCATTCTGCTTTATCCGTGGGTACATCTGGTGGCCGTTCTGCTGGCCTTTCACTCGCTGGGGCAGTCGCTCACCGGGCGGGCCACCTGGAAGCAAAGACGGGTGGGGTAAGAAGCGAGAGTGCGATAGTGCGAGAGTGCGATAGTGCGATAGTGCGAGAGGCTTCTTACTGGGTTATCAGGATTCGCGTTCGGCTGGAGGATGCTTGTCTGAATGCTTCCGCCCGTCCAACCACCGCTGTAGAGATTCCGGGGACTCGCCGGACTTCTTACCCAGAAGCAGACCGGTTACGCTCAAATCCTCGTCCAGGTCGGGCCAGTGCAGAATTGTGCCCTCTCCCAACAAGACCACGTTAGCCCGCTCTTCCGGGGTGGCATACCAGAGGCGAGGATACCATAACAGCGGTACACTCAGCACCCGTCCGTCTGCCAGTCCAACCACGAGCATATCTTCGGTGATTCTTACTTCATTGGCCCGTGCTTCCGATATTTCAACGACGCCCAAAGAATTCATTCCACTTCTCCAGAAATTCCTTTCGGTGTGCCTCTACCAGTCTGGCTAGCTGGTTTAACTCGTGAGCTTTGAATCCTCCTCCTTTAGCCAGCGAGACCGGTTCCAACCAGAATTTGGCGATAATATTATCCCGCTGTATATGGACATGAGGCGGTTCGCCGCTGTCAATCGAAACAAAGAAAAACCGGTAGGGGCCAATACGCTTGATGGTCGGCATATCAGTTCATTCTGATAAAATTTACCTACCCTACAGTATAGCCAGCCCGCTGGATTTTGAGAAATCGAACAGGCGTCCTGACCGATGCCGCTTCGCCCTGCTCCGGGTGTATTTCATTTTTGGGGCGAATTTTGATTGGCGGTAGGGCCGGCATCCCTATGCCGGGCCCATTTTCTGGGGCATAGGGATGCCCCAGCTACC
>RFJV01000323.1 GCA_003694775.1 Chloroflexota bacterium
GGTAGCTGGGGCATCCCTATGCCCCAGAAAATGGGCCCGGCATAGGGATGCCGGCCCTACCGCCAATCAAAATTCGCCCCAAAAATGAAATACACCCCAATCAGGAAACGATATTGATATAAGCACAATCCTGCCGTATAATATTGGAGATTGGGGATGTGAGATGGGGGGATAAAAAATTCAAAACTCAAAATTCAAAATTCAAAACTCCCTGACCCTCCAACCAACCGACTCACCTCAAGGAAACACTAACCTATGCAAACCGGTAAAATTACTGCCAAAGACGTGAAAGCGCTGATTAAAAAAGGAAAAAAAGGGGTTACTTTAAACGAGGCAGACCTCAGTGGGCTGGACCTGCGGGGCTGTACGCTAACCAAAGCGGAGCTAAAACGGGCCAACTTAAGCGGAGCCAATCTGCGTAAGGCAGATTTACGCAAGGCCAAACTGCGCAAAGCAAATATGGCCGGCGCGAACCTGCGAAAAGCAGACCTGGCAAAAGCGAATTTAAGCTGGGCCAACCTGAGTGAGGCAGACCTGAAGCTGGCCCGTTTGAAAGAAGCCGACCTCCGGTGGGCCAACCTGTCCGGAGCCAACCTCAGCGGGGCAGACCTGCGCCGTACCGACTTAAGCGACGCCAATCTGGAAGGGGCCAACCTCAGCAAGGCAGATTTGAGCGGCGCCAACCTGCGCCGGGCCAACCTGAACAAGGCCGTGCTGGACAAAATCAACTACGATAAGTACACCGAATGGCCCGACGGCTTCAAGCCGGAATAGACCGCCCTACCCCGCTTCGGCGTACACTTCTTCCAGTTCTATCATTGCTTTGGCAATCCGCTTGGCAAAGTAATAGACCCGCTTCAGGTACTCGATAATCTCGGTTTCGATGCTGAACGTGTGCAGGCGGTTCGGCGCCTGAGCCACCAGCCGGTTGGCCAGATGTTCTTCCGCCTCATCCGCCAGGCGATTGATAACCATCTTGGCCGAGATAACCTCATCGGCCAGGGACAGGTCGCCCTTGTTGAGCGCGTCCAGAATGGTTTCAATGGACCAGAGCACCTTTTCATGCAGGGCCAGCAGTTTTTCACGGGTCGACGCGCTCATTTCCACGTTGTACTTTATCCGTTCACTGCCGGCTTCCACCAGATTGGTTTCCACCATATCCCCGATATTTTCCAGATGATTGGCAATGGTCATATACTGGGAAAGCAGGGCCGCGTACCGGCCGGTCAGATTTTCCTGCGAAAGCCGGCCCAGATAGGTGACAATCGCGCCGTACAGCGTGTCCACATCATCGTCCATGTCCGACAGCCGCTCCAGGTCGTCTTCATTGCCATCAAAGACGGCGGGCAGAGCGGCCTCCATCATCCGCAGAGCATACTCGCCCAGCCGCCCCAGCTCCAGCCGCACCCGGTCCAGAGCCAGCTCCGGCGTGTCGAGCAGAAGTGGGTCCAGATAGCGCGGCTGGACGCCTCTGGTCCGCATCAGGGGGCGTTCCGGAATCAAACGGTTCATCAGGTGCACCAGCGGGTCGACAAACCAGATAAAGAGCAGGGTATTGGCGACATTGAACACCGTGTGCGCATTGGCAATCTGGCGGGGAGTTTCCGCGGCCAGCCGGGCAATACCTTCCAGCTCCGGCGCAGACGGCGAAATAAACCGCACCAGCGCGGCCAGCTGGTCGATAAAGCCAACCCAGATAACCACGCCCACCACCTTGAACAGGATATGCACCACTGCGGCCTGCACCGCCTCCCGCGGCTGACCAATCGCCGCCAGCAAGGCGGTCACACAGGTGCCGATGTTGGCCCCAAAAGCCAGGGCAATCCCGGCCTCCAGGGTGACAAACCCCTGCGAAGCCAGGACAATGATAATCCCCATCGTGGCCGAAGAACTCTGGATAATACCGGTAAAAATTGTGCCAATCAGGATGCCAATCAGCGGATTGTCCAGGTTGCGCATCATATCGATAAACGGCTGGTAGGTGCGCAGGGGACGGGTGGCCTCGCTCATCACCTCCATACCAAAAAAGATTAACCCCAGCCCCATGAGCATTGCCCCGTACTGCTGAACCCGCTTGCGCGTTCCGGCAAAGAAAAATACAAAACCAATGGCGACCAGCCCCAGCGCGTAATGGGTCACCTTGAAGGCCACAATCTGGGCCGTGATGGTCGTACCGATGTCGGCACCCAGAATAATCCCCACCGATTGCCGGAGCGTCATCAGCCCGGCGGCAATGAACCCGACCACCATCACCGTGGTCACAGAACTGGACTGGATGACCGCGGTGACAAACAGGCCGGTAAAGACCCCCATAAACCGGTTGGACGTAAGCTGGGCCAGCAGTTTCTTCAAGCCGCTACCGGCAATACGCTTCAGAGCATCGGTCATCTGGTCCATTCCAAACAGGAACAGCGCCAGCCCGCCGAAAAGCTCCATCAGAATAAACCCAACGTTCAGTGATTCTACGGTCGTTGTAGACTCCATATTAAGCTGTCCTTTGGTTGAAAGTTGGTACCTGCTCAGGTATGCCGGCAGAATGCAGAATAAAAAACTCAAACGGAAACCTGAGCCGTCCCTCCATTTTACTCCAAATTGTTCTGTTAAAAAAATTTAACCAAAACTTAACGCCTGCTTAACAGAATTTTCAACTTCTCATAACTTTTCGCGCTAAAATAAGGTGGTTTTGCCGGTATTTGGAGATTGGAGATTAGAGATTGGGGATTTGAGACGAATTATACCAAACTCTTTAACTCCCCAACTCCCTAACTCCCTAACTCTCACCCGGAGAGATTGCCTATGAAAACAGATTCCAAACCTCTCGTCTACAGTATGGCTGTCCTGGTAATCCTGATGCTCACCGTCCTTTTGACTGCCTGCGGCGGCGCTCCCCCCCCGCCGGCGGAAGCCGGGGCCGCGGTAGAAAGCAGTGCCCCGGCTCGAACCATCCAGAACAAAGGCTCCGACACGCTGGTCAACCTGGCTCTGGCCTGGGCCGAGCGGTACCGGGAAATCCGGCCCGATGTATCGATTGCCGTCACCGGCGGCGGCTCCGGCACCGGCATCGCCGCGCTGATTAACGGCACGGTGGATATTGCCAACGCCTCACGCAAAATGAAAGACAAGGAGTTTGAGGCCGCCCGCGCCAACGGCATCGAACCGGTGGAGTTTGTGGTTGCCATCGACGCTCTGGCAGTGGTGGTCCACCCCGACAACCCGGTGGACCGGCTGACCATCGACCAGCTCGCCGACATTTTTACCGGCAGAATCACCAACTGGAAAGAGGTCGGCGGGAACGATGCCCCCATCATCCTGCTGTCGCGTGAAACCAACTCCGGTACGCACGTGTACTTTCTGGAAGAAGTGGTTCGCAAGGGAGAAAAGGATAACGAGGATATTTTTGCCCCCCAAACCCTGCTGATGCCGTCTTCCGTGGGCATTACCAGCGAACTGCGCCGCAACCCCAATGCCATCGGCTACGACGGGCTGGGATACGTTACCGAAGAAGAAAAAATGATTGCCGTTGCCAGAACTGCCAGCTCCCCCTATGTCCTGCCCTCGGTAGAAAGCGGCTCCGACGGCAGTTATCCTATTGCCCGCAACCTGTATATGTACACCGCCGGCGAGCCATCCGACGTTATCGCCGAATACCTGGACTGGATTCGCGGGCCTGAGGGGCAGGCCATTGTAGCTGAGCTGGGCTTTGTACCTTTACCGCAGGAGTAATGCTATGAGCACCACCCCCATTTCCGGGGAAACTAACGTTTCCACCGTCTCTGTATCTATGATTTTTCAGCGTTTGAAAGCCACCAACTGGTATGAATTCGTTATCGAAGGGCTGATCCGCCTGGCCGGCGTGTCGACCATCTTCATTGTGGGCCTGATTTTTCTGTTTCTGCTTCGGGAAGGACTGCCCGCCTTTCTGGACATCCCCTTGCGGCAGTTGTTTGGCCCGCGGTGGTATCCCATCGAGGGGCGGTTCGGCATCTGGCCGCTGATGGTCGGCTCGTTTATTGTCACCGTGGGGGCGGTTATCATTGCCGTTCCGCTGGGCCTGACCACCGCCATCTACCTGGGGGAAATTGCCCCGCCCTGGCAGAGGGAAATCCTCAAGCCGTTTATTGAGGTGCTGTCCGGCATTCCCTCCATTGTGCTGGGTTTTCTGGGCTGGGTGGCCCTGGCCCCGCTGGTTCAGCGTCTGGGCGCGCCCACCGGCCTGACGGCCTTTACCGGCTCCCTTCTGCTGGCTTACATGTCTCTGCCGACCATCATCAGCATTTCTGAAGACGCGCTGTACGCGGTGCCCAAAGAATACCGGGACGCGGCCCTGGCCATTGGGGCCACCCAGTGGCAAACCATCTGGCGAGTGGTACTGCCGGCGGCCCGTTCGGGTCTGGTGATTGCGGTAATGCTGGGGATTGGCCGGGCCATTGGCGAAACAATGGCCGTGATGATGGTCACCGGCAACGCGGCCAACATCCCCCCGCTGGGGCCGGGCATGCTGTTCCAGCCGGTCCGCACCATGACCGCCACCATCGCCGCAGAAATGGGTGAGGTGGCTAAAGGCAGTCTGCATTACAACACCCTGTTTGGCATTGGCATCATCCTCTTTTTGATTACCCTGGCTATCAACTCAATTGCTGGCCGGCTGGTGGGGGCACAGTCCAGCCGCCGGCGAGGAGGTCAGCTATGACCCGTCAACAAACGCAGAAAATCGCGGTCGCCGTTATCAGCACGGTGGCCGGTCTGGTGGTCATCCCCATCCTGCTGGTCATCCTGTTCATTGTGGTCAACGGCATCGGCGCTATTAGCTGGGAATTTTTGACCGCCCCCCCAAAAAACGGGATGCGCGAAGGCGGCATTATGCCGGCACTGGTCGGCACCATCTTTCTGACCTTCGGGACGGCCATTGCCGCCATGCCGCTGGCGATTGCCGCGGCCATCTACCTGGCCGAATACGCCGGCGATACCCGGCTGACCCGCTGGGTACGGCTGGCGATTGTCAACCTGGCCGGTATTCCCTCGATTGTGTACGGCCTGTTTGGGCTGGGTGCGTTTGTGCTCTATTTCAACTTCGGCACGTCCATACTGGCCGGTTCGCTGACTCTGGGGATTATGACCCTGCCGGTGGTTATCAGCACGGCAGAGGAGGCCATTCTGTCGGTGCCGCGCGAGTTCCGGGTGGTCAGCCTGAGCCTGGGGGCGACCCGCTGGCAGACCATCCGCCACCAGGTCCTGCCCCACGCCCTGCCGGGCATCATCACCGGGGTGATTCTGGGCCTGAGCCGGGCCGCGGGCGAAACTGCGCCCATCCTGTTTACGGTGGCCGCGTTTTATGTTCCCCACCTGCCCCGCTCCATCTTCGACCAGACAATGGCCCTGCCCTACCACCTGTACGTCATCTCCACCCAGGTGCCGGGCATGCCGCTTTCTAACCAGTACGGGACGGCCCTGGTGCTTCTTCTGTTAGTGCTCTCGCTTACGCTGGTCGCCACTATCGTGCGCTCCCGGATGCGCCAACGTCGCCAATGGTAGGTGTGTTATGGAACCCATCATCTCTATCCGCAACCTGTTTTTTACGTACAAAGACGGCACCGAAGCCCTGAAAAATGTTTCTCTGGACATCTACCCCAACGAAGTATTTGTCCTGTTCGGCCCGGCCCGGAGCGGCAAGACCACCCTTCTGCGCTTGCTCAACCGCCTGTCGGACCTGATTGAGGGGGCACGCATTCAGGGAACCATCCAGTTTAAGGGACAGGACATTTTTGCCCGCGGGGTGGATGTTACCGCCCTGCGGCGGCAGGTCAGCATGGTTTTTGCCATTCCGACCCCCTTGCCCGGCAGTATCCGCGACAACCTGACCTACGGCCTGAGAATGGCCGGTATCCGCCGGATGAGTGTGCTGGAAGAGCGGGTGGAACGTGCTTTGCGGCAGGCCGCCCTGTGGGACGAGGTGAAAGACCGGCTGGACGAGTCGGCCTTTGCCCTCTCCGGCGGGCAGAAACAGCGGTTGTGCCTGGCCCGCAGTCTGGCCCTGGAGCCGGAAGTCATCCTGCTGGACAACCCCACGTCTGGCCTGGACCCGCTGTCTACGGGAATGGTCGAGGATTCGCTGTACGAACTCAAACAGCGGTACACCATCATCATGGTGCCGCACAGCGTTCAGCAGGCCGGTCGGGTGGCCGACCGGGCCGGCTTTTTGCTGGACGGCGAGCTGGTGGAGGTCAACCGGGCCGAGCGGCTGTTCACCAGCCCCCGCGACCAGCGCACCGAAGACTACATCACAGGACGGTTTGGCTGATGGAAAACAAAATCGAAGTGCAGAATTTCAACTTTTTCTACGGCGACTTCCAGGCCCTGATTGACATCAATATCAACATCAAGAAAAACCAGATTACCGCCCTGATTGGGCCATCGGGATGCGGCAAATCTACCTTTCTGCGTGCCCTGAACCGGATGAACGACACCATCCCCGGTGTCCGCGCCGAAGGGCAGGTTCTGCTAGACGGGAAGAATATCTACGACCCCGATGTGGATGTGGTTGACCTGCGCCAGCGGGTCGGGATGGTGTTTCAGCGGCCCAATCCGTTTCCGCAGAGCATTTTTGATAACGTGGCCTTTGGCCCCCGCGTGCTGGGGATGGCCCGCAACGGCAATCTGGAAGAGATGGTCCGTGAGAGTCTGGAGGGGGCGGCCCTGTGGGACGAGGTAAAGCACCGCCTGCATGAGCCGGCCCTGGAGCTGAACCCCGGCCAACAGCAGAGGCTGTGCATTGCCCGCGCCATTGCCGTGAAGCCTGAGGTCATTCTGATGGACGAGCCGTGCTCCGCCCTGGACCCGATTGCCACGCTCAAGGTAGAAGACCTGATGCGGGAACTGGCCCGTAATTACACCATTGTGATTGTCACCCACAATATGCAGCAGGCGGCACGGGCCTCGCACTGGACCGGTTTTTTCTGGCTGGGCCGGCTGGTGGAGTTCAACGCCACCGAGGAGCTTTTCCGCAGTCCCAAAGAAGAGCTGACCGAAGCCTACATCACCGGACGGCGGGGCTAAATTAGCCCCGTCTTACTTGACCTGTATCGCCGGTTGGTTTACGATACCGGTGGAGATTAGCAGATTGATGAGGGTGAAGAGTCCTCCGTCCCTCCCTTCATCCCTCATCCCTTAATTGAGGAGGATTTTATGCGAGAGCGATTTGAACGCAAGCTGAACGAACTGCGGGACGATGTGCTGAAAATGGGCAGTATGGTGGAGGAAGAAATCACCCTGGCCCTGCAGGCACTCGACACGCTGGATGTATCGCTGGTGCCGCAGATTTTCGAGGCGGATGTGGGGGTCAACAAACAGCGTTTTGCCATTGAAGAAAAATGCTTTGCCCTGATTGTAACCCAACAGCCCGCGGCCAGCGACCTGCGCCGGATTATCGGTATTATGAATATGATTGTCGACCTGGAGCGGATGGGGGACAAGGCCAAGAGCATTGGCAAGATTGTTCCGCGTCTGGTGGAGCACCCCAAGCGGGCCAGAGTGCCGGAAATCCAACAGCTTGGCGA